>JBMYYN010000152.1:0-5677 GCA_049609445.1 Bacteroidia bacterium
TTCTTTGTATCCGAAAAGTTCAATGGATCTCCAGATGTCATACCTGCATCCATTTCTTTAAACTTTCCATTATCAAAAAGAATATTGAAATATTCTCTTGATCCAATTCTGCCATGATTGTTGCACGACGGGCAAACCCAAAGATTTTGTTCAAATTCTTTGGTGCTAGTAGGCTCTTTACACTCTTTGCATTTATACCAAAGACCGTCAGGGGTAGGCTTCTTATCCTGAGTCTTAGTCAAGATGCCGTCTTTTACTCTTTTAAACCAACTCATTTATATAGTAGACAATTTAACTTCCTCTATTGTAAAACAAATAGAAATCGGAACTCAAATTGTTTCAGTTCATTTTGATTAGATGGCAAAAGTACATTTTTTTTAATACCTATCTTTGTCTTTATATGCAGTATAATATCGAAGTACAGATTGCTAATACGGAGTCTAAATTGCAATCCATATATGAGGTACGGAGAGAAGTGTTTGTAAAAGAGCAAAAGGTAAGTGAACGAGAGGAATACGATGAATATGAAACTTCCAGCACACATTTAGCAGCAATATATAATGACGAGATAGTAGGTACATGTAGATTTCGAAATACGGATAAAGGGGTAAAGTTGGAACGATTTGCGGTATTGAAGACTCATCGAGATAAAGGAGTTGGAGGAGCTCTTGTACAGGCTGTGCTAAAACATATAGATACTGATCAAAATGTGTACTTGCATGCACAGATTCAGGTTGTAGGTTTTTACGAAAAGTTCAGTTTTTATAAAGTGGGAGAGGAGTTTGTAGAGGCAAATATTCGACATTACAAAATGGTTTATAAATCATAGTGAACCATTTCATAAGAAACCTTTTCTTTGTAGAGAACTACTTTGTTTCGGTAAGAAGCAGAAAAACCAATTAAAATTGAACGCACCCCATCAAGACCTTTCAAATGTACAAGGGCTATACAAACTAGCTCTGTGTATCGGGACGACTTTAGATGTAACCAAAAATTCTGAAGTGTTTTTTGAGAAGTTATCCGAGCACTTGGGGCTCAAGCATATCAGTGTATGGCGGATAAAGAGTGACAAGACATTATTGAAACACTCGTTTCCTGGTGATGATTCGGTTCCTATCACTCTTTCAAGCAATGGTGATTTAGTATCCAGAATCAAAGAACAGGAGGAGGATAGATTATGTCACTTTTCAGGACCCTTTGAAGAATTTTGTCCAGTACCCACTAGTGAATACTGTATTTTCAAGTTCGAAGAGTTGTTTCTAATCATGATCAAAGATGATGATATCGAAAGCGTTATTAGCGATGATGAGAAACAATTGGTCCCCTTACTAAACAAATTTTTGTTAAGCGTAAGAGCAGGTTTATCACATAAGTATTTGCTGAATGAGATAATTAGACGTCAGGAAGCGGAAGATTTACTCTATGAGCAAGAAAGTATGTATAGGTTTGGAGCCAATAGCTTGACAGAAGGGTTGTTTGTTACAGATTTGGAAAACAAGATAACTTTTGCAAATAGCGTTATAAAAGAAATGACGGGCAAGAGTTTTGGTGAGCTTCAAGGCCAAGATGTTCGAACACTTTTTAGGAGTTCGGATGGAGGCGATGTGTTACCAGACGTATGGAAAAGCCGAAAAAAAGAATTCATATCACCCGAAGTACATCTTGTAAAACCAAATGGAGAAAAGTTTTGGGCAAGAATATCTGCATCTGATTTCATAGGATCAAAAGGAGGAATCACCGGAAGCATAGTTACTGTATTGGACACCACAGAAAGTACTGAAGCTAGACTATTTAAAGAATCGCGACGAAAGGAATTAAGAGATTTAGTCGAAAACATGTACGACGCTCTTATTGTTATTTCCGAAGGTAAAATTTCTAAAGTTAATAGGGCAGGAAAAGAACTATTGGGTTATTCAGATGAAGCCTTGTCAAACTTGAAACTATCCGACGTGATACATCCCGACGATTATAATAGATCAAAGGATTTTTTAGAACTTCTTGAAAGTGATGGCTTTTATACCGGATATGAGGGTAGAATAATTACTGGAGATGGCTCAATCAAGGAGGTAGAGGTTAATTCAACAGCTATTATGGAGAACGGCAAAGTAGTTGGCTCTCGGGATATAGTTAGAGATATCACCCACAGAAAGGAATTAGAACGCGAAAGAGAGTTAAGTGAGAAGAAACTACGTTTGACCATAGATCAAGCACTCGATGCTGTTGTGACGTTAGATAGCGAAGGGGTAGTTCTGGAGTGGAATATGAATGCCGAAAGAATCTTCGGGGTACTCAATTCGGAAGCTAAGGGTAAGAAGTTAGAAGATTTGATCTTTTCGGATTGGCAAAGAAAAATATACACTCGAGCCATGACCAACTATCAAGATACTGGAAATAGTAGCTTAATAAATCAACGTATTGAGCTTATAGGAGAGGATAGATATGGGCGTGAGTTTCCCATAGAGTTTTCAATAGCACCAATAGTTCAAGGAAAGAATGTTTTTTATAGTGCTTTCATTCGTGATATAACAGAAAGAAAAGCTGCAGAAGAGAAAAAAGCAAGTCTATTAGAAGAGCTTGGAAGTGCAAATCAAGAGTTGAAGGATTTCGCTTACATAGTTTCTCATGACTTGAAAGCTCCACTTAGGTCAGTTGGGTCATTGGCAGATTGGTTGATTCAGGACTATGCAGCAGTTTTAGACGAAGAGGGTAACAATCTATTGAACCTACTAAGGCAGCGAATCAGAAGGATGCACAACCTGATAGAAGGTGTACTCCAATATTCAAAACTAGGTAGAATGCAGAATGAGAAAGAATTGGTCAACATCAATGAGTTGTTGGAAGAGACAATAGACTCATTAGATGCTCCGAGTTCGTGCAGTTTTATTGTAAATGAAGAGATGCCTACTGTGTTTTATGATCGCATAAGGTTACAGCAGGTTTTTCAAAATTTGATAAGTAATGCGATTAAGTTTTTAGACAAACCTGAAGGAGAGATAGAAGTAGGAATGCGGGACAAAGGAAATTATTTTGTGTTTTCTGTGAGAGATAATGGACCGGGAATAGAGGATACTCATTTCCAAAAAATATTTCAAATATTTCAGACATTACAAACTAGGGACGAGTATGAAAGTACAGGAATTGGTCTTAGTATTGTAAAACGAATAGTGGAGTTAAATGGAGGAAAAATATCAGTAGAGTCTGAAGTTGGAGTAGGAACCACTTTTTATTTTTCAGTATTAAAGTCAAAATAGAGATGATATTAAATAAAAGTATATTGCTATTAGAGGATGACATTGTAGATGTTATGACTTTAAAGAGGGCGTTGAAACAATTAGACTTACCCAATAAATTGGTTGTTAAGGAGAATGGTACAGATGGCCTTGAGTATTTGCTTAATTGTGATGATTTGCCTGGGTTGATATTTTTAGATATCAATATGCCTAAAATGAATGGGATTGAGTTTTTGGATGTTCTTCGTAAAAATGAAGAATGGTCGTTGATACCAGTAATCGTACTGACTACGTCTAAAGACCAGCAAGATAAGCTAGTGACTTTCAGACAAGGCATATCCAGTTATATGATAAAGCCAGTGGATTATCCTCAATTTAAGGATATGATAGAGACAATAATTAAATATTGGACATACAGTGAACACCCCTATTAGAAGTGTATGAGGCTATTATATATTGAAGATGATGAGATAGATGTTTTGGCACTCAAACGACTGTTGCGTTCTTTTAAGAATGTACAGATGGACGTTTGCAAAATGCTGAAAGATCTGATTAAGATAGATTTGTCAAATTATGATGTTATCATCAGTGATGCTAATCTGCCTGATGGATCGTACAAAGAGCTGAGAAAGTTGTTGCCTACTAAGAAGACATACTTTATATCCGGGAGTGAGATAGAGGGCTTCGATGTTTGGGTTAAGCCTATATCTCCAGAGCAATTGGAAGGGATACTCACAAGGGATTCGCTACTAGACTTGACTTACATAAGGGATTTGGCTGATGGAGATGTAGATTATGAGCAAGAAATGATAGACATAGCCTTGAAAGTACTTCCTCAGAGATATGAAGAGTTAAAAAAAGCTAGGTATGATGAAGAGGCACTCAGAAAGGCGGCACATAAAACCAAGAGTTCGTACAGAGTATGTGGTATTAATAATACATTGCTCACAGAGTTAGAAAGTTTAAAAGGAGCTGCTTTCAATAATGATATTCTAAAAAACAAGCTTCTCAATGGTGTACAAAGTGAAATTGAAAAAGTAATCGAGGAGCTAAAAGCTCATAAGATCTAGTCTCGATTTTCTAATTCCCCAATTTTTTGTTTCCATTCTCCGAGGTTTTTAGCCGCGGATATTATTCCCATGAACGTGATAAATAGTATAGAAACGACGATAATCGCGGAACTCAGGCCATACGCATTATATACCAAGAGTATTATACTAATCAGTGATAATGAAGCTACGGCAATAGAACTAGAAATAGTTTGATGCGAAATGTCAAAGTACAAGAATAAATGATGAATGTGGTTCTTGTCAGCTCTGAATGGAGAGAATCCATTCTTCATTCTAACGTAGTAGACTCTCAATGAATCTAGTACTGGGATAAGAAAAATCCCAAAAACTATAGATACAGTGTCACGCACATCGACAGATGGATTTGCATTAGATAGCTCGATGAGCTGAACACCCGTAACTACCAGTATAAAACCTAACAACAGTGATCCTCCATCTCCTAAAAATATTTTTTTGACACTGAGATTGTATCTCAAGAATCCACTGATGGCCCCCATCATAACAGCTAGAATAACCAATAAGGTGTAGTCGCCTAACATCCATGCTAGATATCCAAATAGGGCAAATCCAAGTAGAGACATTAAACCTGCCAATCCATCGATTCCATCTATGAGGTTAAAGGCATTTACGACTCCACATATTAAGAATATGGTAAGGGCGTAAGAAGCAAAAATATTCAAGTCTACGATCCCTAGAATCCCATATAATGAGGTTATTCTAATACCCGAAGCAGCTATTGCGTATCCGCATATCATTTGGATAATCAATCTGTGACTTGCTCTCAGATTCAGTCTGTCATCTAAGATGCCTACAATCATTAAAAGAAGAGAAGTAGTCAATACAATGGCATACTTCAAAACAGCCTCTTGAAAGAGAGGACTAACGAACAAGGCTAAGACTATAGTTATGCCTATAGCCAATCCGCCAATAACAGGGATAGGCTTAACGTGTACTTTACGACCATTGGGCTTATCAAGTAAACCTATTCTACCTGCTATTTCCTTAAGTGCAGGAATCACTAGAAGTGAGATTGTCATAGCAGCTATGAAAGCAATCAACACTTCGCCATTTAATTTAAATACGTTCATTATTTTTCAAAAATTAGCCTTGCAGTTCTTAGATGTGAAGCTCCATACTCTTCCAAAAGTTCATCTTCTATATCTTCTGAGATAGGAGATATGCGTTGCTTCTTTTCCTGTGCAAGAACCTCATGAAAGAGTCTATTATATTTCTTTGCGATAAGACTCCAGTTATATCGTCTCTGTGCTATGTCTCCCATTTGATCTGCGATATATGACAAAGCGTGAACAGAGGTTCCTGAGACTAACTCTATAAGCTCTTTTTCAGTTTTAAAGTATAGAGCTCTATTTTCTGTAG
>JBMYYN010000153.1:0-5540 GCA_049609445.1 Bacteroidia bacterium
TACTTCTTAAAAAATCAGATGAAGAATAAATAGTTGCTTCACCATTATCTCTTGATAGATAGTACAGAGGGTTATTTAGTTTTTTTATCCATTTGAGTCTCTTCCTTGAGAGATAAATAGAATCTTTACCAGTTGGCTTTATTTGAATTAAAACAGTTTCTTGAGGTAAATAGTACCCCTTTTTAATTTTCGTAAGTGTTAAGATTACATCTATACCAACATCTTCTTCTCTTGGAACATTAGCTACTAACCCAAAGTACCTAAGGTTTGCGGAAGCTACAGCTTCTCTTATATCTCCGATTCTAAAGTTTCTAAGTCTTCTGGTCATTAATACAAAGGTAAAAAATAAAGGAACTTAAAGATTGTGACAACGAAAACGACAACATAAATTAAAGGCACAAAAAAAAGCCTGTTAATCGGACTGATTAACAGGCTTTTACCTTATTGGATTTGTACTCGGGACGGGACTTGAACCCGTACGATCTTGCGATCATTGGATTTTAAGTCCAACGTGTCTACCAATTCCACCACCCAAGCATTAAACAAAAAAAGGGAAAACTCCCTTTTGATGATTAAAGAGCGAAAGACGAGATTCGAACTCGCGACCTCCACCTTGGCAAGGTGATGCTCTACCAGCTGAGCTACTTTCGCTTGATTTTGCTTACTTCATAGAACGTTTCCCTTCGTAAGCGGCTGCAAAAATAAGCGTGTTTTATAATCTTGCAATACAGAATCCAATTATTTTTTTAATAATTCAATTACTAGTTCATTTCCCATTCGAGGTGCAATTGAATGTTCACATTTTTTTAGTTGTAGGATCTCAAAATCCGAGCTAAATAGGTCTGTGTATTCCTGCTTGGAACCTCCATATGGAGGTCCATCTTCTTTCGTCATATCAAATAGCAATCCATAGATTCTGCCACCATTATTTAGGATGGCATGCATTTTATTTTTATAGTCCACTCGCATTGTTGGATTGATAGCACAGAAGAAGGTCTGTTCTATGACGATGTCAAATGTCTTGTCTAACTCAAAGAAGTCTTTTACAAAATACTGCTCTGCTGGAAAACTAGGATTGATTTTCAAAAATGTTTGTTTGGCAATATCAGAAAAGTCACAAGCATAGATGTTGGTATATCCTTTGTTCCAGAGATATTCCACTTCATATGCCCGCCCAGCTCCTGGTATGAGTATACGAGAATTTTTTGCTAGATTAGCTTCTACATAGTCCGTAAGGACCTTATTGGCATATCCTATGTCCCAACCTGTTTGAGCATCTTGGTATCGTTTGTCCCAATACTCCGCGTGTCGCTCATCAACTTTTGTCATTCTTGTCTTTAGTAGGTCCGTTTGGTTTTATGATGATTGGGGTTTTCTTTACGGGCTTTGGTGTAGATGCATCCTTAGGAGTTTCTGATTTTCGAGGATCTGTACCGTCTTTGTATCGCTTGTAGGAAGGGTTAGGTATCGACGACCTTTCAGTTTTGGGCACATAAGGTCTGTACGTATACGTTTTGAAAAGATGAAATTGTATCCCCACATTGATAAGAAGAATATCAGTTCGCACGGACTTATAGTTATTGTAGTCTATTTCGTTGCCATCGTGCAGTCTATTGACATTGACCAATGGGAGTATTGCACCAGTTTCTCCTATTGTATACGTTACTCCTGCATCTAGAGAGATGTTATTGTTTATCTTGTAATTCAAACCAATGCCACCTCCGTAGTGAAACCGTTGCGTGTAGACTATTTTATTGGTTGTGGTATCTGTGATGTATTCTGGGTTATCGCCAGGTTGATCTAAAGATAGGTTTTGTAGCGTATTAAAACTTCGTTGACCTACAAGTAGATTCAGGTATGGTGTTGCTTTTTGATTTAGACCAAAATTGATTCTCCCTAATGCAAATAGTCCGAACATCTTATTTGAAACCTTGATAGTAGATAGACCTACGATTCCAGGATCGGCTAGTTCAATATCTTCAAACTTTTTGGATTGCATGTTAGAGAAGTCCATATATGCACCCATTTGAAAGTTTAATTTAGACTTGTACGGATATTTCCGTGACAAGTAAGAAAAACCTATACCCAATCCTTCATCGTACTTGATATCTTTTATTTCATTTTGAGGACAAGCGAGATGTGTACTTATGCCTATAGATCCTTTGGAGACCTTTCCTGATTGTTGGCCAAAAGAATGTAAGGTTATGAGAATACCAAGTAATGCTGTCCACTTCATAGCTTTAAGGTGATTTTCAAATATATGAGATTACTTAAGTTTTGGATTGTCTGCGTGTCTAGAACTATCACGCAGGGTCTTCTTTTCAAGATTCTTATTCAAGGCCTCTTCAAGGTTGATTCCATTTTGGTTTGCTAGGCACATCAGTACGAAGAGCACATCAGCCATTTCGTCGCCTAGATTTTCTTTTGGACTCCCTTTTTTATAACTCTGTTCACCGTGTTCTCTAGCCATGATACGAGCTAGTTCGCCTACTTCTTCCATAAGCAAAGCGGTATTTGTCAGTGGGTCAAAATATCGAACACCAACGGTAGTTATCCATTGATCTATTTTTTGCTGTGCCTCTGTGATTGTCATACTAGAATGAAAATGTCTTTCAAATATAGATGTATTAGACCAACAGTTTGTCCATTAAACCATTTAGAAACTCCAAGAACTGGTGTCTGCATTGTATGGATTGAGAGAGAATTTGATTCCATTGGTGAATCCTTGAGTGTTGGACTGACCTACGACGTAGTACACACCAAATTTTATCCGTTCTCTTCCTATCTTGAATATACGGTTGATACCTAGAAGCATCTCAGAGTATTGATATTGTTTTTCTGGAACGTAAAGGAATCCTGCTCCTATCATGGATCGAATACCGAGCTGTTTGATACCAGGTATCTTACTCGTGATAAAACCATTAAATTGATGAGCATAATGGGTTTCTAGCACGGTTTTGAAAGTGGCAAAAGTGCTATCTATAAGTTGATACCCAAACATAGGCGGAATCAAGAAATAGGGGTCGCCACCTCTTTGATAGCGATAGTCCATTATCTGAACAGATGCCGTATCTATGAATCCACCGACATTTACACTGTATTGCGATTGACCCAATATTCCTACATTAAACTTTTGGTTGATACTGAAGTCCAGCGTACTAAACTTTGATTTTGAATCCAAAAATCCATTAAGCCCTTGTCTATAACCTAGACTGAACGTAGGAAATCGGGATCCTAATATTATTTTTTCTTTAGGCTCCTGTATATAGAGTTGTTTGGGAGTGAAAGAGATATTTAGACTTAGAATAGTCGCAGAATTTTTGGCAAAAGTCTGTGCAAAATTGTTCTCAAATGTGGAGTCAAATCGGGGGTTAAATTTGAAATCACCCAAATCTTGACGGATAGTGTGCCTTAAACCTATTCCAGTATAGAATCCATTAAATAGTTCTGTCCTATGGCTGGCTGCGATGTACTGCTCATCGAAGTAGTTACTTCGATTAAAGACATCTGTAAAGGTCGCAAAGTTGTTGACGAAACCAAAGTACTTGCCAGTGTTTAGCGAAACAGTCGACCGCTTTTTTGGATTGTAAAGATGCCATAGTCCAAGATTACCTTTTATATCTCGATTTCTAAATCCATAATTGACAAATGGAGAAATACGTACGGCTTTCCTATTCTCGTATCGTTTGAAGTAACTAACGGAGTACCTAATACGCCATCCACCGATAGCTACGGGGTCCAATAGACCTATTGCAGGATCAAAGGTTAGAAGTGTTTTCTTATCCCTGTTAATCCGTCCAAAGCCATGCCATAATGCTTTGAGGAGTGTTATGCGATTGTATACTGAGTCTATTGAGTCTAGGTATACTTTGCTTGTCCTGATACGATGGATGCTGTCTTGGTAATTGATGAATTTAAACTCTTTTGGAGTTAAAGGTATAGGACGTATGCCTGCCCAAAAACTTGTGTCTTTTTCGTAAGCATCCTCCTTGGTATATCCAATTTCAGCATTGAAAAAACGTTTGGAATAGGTAGAGTCAAATACGTAGTTTGTGTATATCACATCACAGGTTCCATCAGACTTCCCGTTTTTATCCTTTACGAGCCAGGTAAATTTTTCATGTTCTAGTACATGTTTACCTTGTACGAATTGGTACTCTTGATGGATACTAAATTTGTCATAAAGTATCAATGAGTTTTTGTTGACTTCTAGATGGATACTTTTGAGTGTGAAAAGACTATCCCAAACCTCTAACTCTCCTTTGAATAGAGCATTTCCCATTTTTCGAGGTATCACTTTTATCGTGTACACCTTGATACCGTTTTCAAATCGAGAACCTAGGAGTTTGTACTTGTATGCGAGCAAGGCTGTAGTACTTATTGGGGATATATAAGAATTGTCCCCGAGTTTTTTGACATAAAGCAGGTTCTGATTGAAGTCAAAGTCTGCGTCAGTAGTGGACGTATACAGTAATGTCCGTTGGCGACCGAGTTTTTTTGCAGCGTTTTTTTCTTCCTTAAATCCTTTAGGAGCTTTTTTATGCTGAACAAAATCTCCTTCAAAAAGGTTCAGGTTAGGGAGAGAATCTTTCTTTTCCTCAAGCAACGACTCATCCTCTTGTACTTCCTTTGACTCCTTCGTTGTTTTCTCCTTTTTTTGGTAAACATTGTTTTCTACGCTTTTGACATAGATGGATCTTTTTTGAGTCGAGTATTGATTAGAATACTTTTCTTTTTGTGCGATAACCTTCTTGATAATATCATAAGAGAGATCCTTTCGTTTGTTGTTTATTTCAACTACTGCAAGCTCATTTCGTGACACCTTTAGTCTTATGTTTTGAGTGATTCCTGGTCTAATGATCAGGTCGAGCCTCTGAGATTCATATCCTATGAAAGTGTACGAAACCCGATTCAGTCCTTCGGGAAGGTTCAGTTCGTACTGTCCTTTTTCGTTGGTGACAGTTCCCACGCCCAGATTAGTCACTCGTACATAGACTCCGACCAAAGGCTCAGCGTCAGTACCTGTGACATAGCCTCTAAGAGTGTAAAATTCTTGAGCTTGAGCCAAATAACTGCAGCATGCAAGAATTGATATGAGAAGAAACCTGGTCACTACTTCAGAAACGGTAAATGCTTGATAATGTTACAAAGTAGAAATAAAAAGAATGCAGCTCAACCTTCTAATCGACAAAACTTATCCAAACAACGTGTAAAAAATGGAAGACAATTTACTCGTATGAGATTAGAGGTCGTAACTTTGCTATAACACACATGAAAAAAGTAATTTTACTCATACTAGACGGTTGGGGGATTGGAAAGAAAGATGAATCAGATGCGATTCACAAAGCAAACACTCCCTACATTGATAGTTTATCTCTAAGGCCTCATAGCACATTGAAAACTTTTGGTGAGAATGTTGGTCTTCCTGATGGACAAATGGGAAATTCTGAAGTAGGTCATATGAATATAGGAGCAGGTAGAGTAGTGTGGCAAATGCTTGTTCGCATCAATAAGGCATTCAAAGAAAAGACGATTGAATC
>JBMYYN010000154.1:0-5515 GCA_049609445.1 Bacteroidia bacterium
ACTCGATACCCTCATTACTGAAGATAAAGAAAATCGATTGGTCACAACTTACGAACGCAATATTGATGGACAGATTACCAAAATACTGGATACCTACAGAGATAACACAATGCTCAAAGAAGAGCGTTTTTACACCAACGGACAGAACACAAAGACCAAATACTATCTCGGAGGTCCTCTTTCGAGCTTTACTTTATATGAATATGACTCTCTAGGTGTGAAAACAAAAGAAATAATACATAGCCCTAATGGTGAACATTGGGGACATACGGAATTCTCCTATGCCAAGAACGGGAAAATCGCAAAACGTGCTTCCTACCGAAAAAATGGAGAACTAAGTGAGTATATTGAATATGTGTATGACAGGAAGAATAGACTTCAGTGGGAAACCGCTAAAACAAAAGATGAAAAACCATTGAGTACATCAGAGTATGTCTATGAATAAAAAAGAGGAAAGAGACTTACATTAGTTGTTTGCAGCATAAAAAAAGTCCCAATGATTTGAATCATTGGGACAATTACTCGTATAATATACTTTTCTACCTACCTGAAGGAATGGTATATCTACAACCTAGTTGTATTCCTGCAAAAGACATATCCGTATCAAAATCTCCGTCGTCGGTGTACAACACACCAGCAGATTGCTGAAATCTAAATTCAAAACTAAGGCCGTTGTCTAAATTGTAATTAGTCCCTAAAGCGAATGAAAATTCATTGAAATTAGAATCTGCACCATCTTCTGTTTCTGTTCCTTCTTCAGAATACTCCTCTCCTGTCTCCAAGTCCTTTGCATTGTAATTGTACTTCCATTCGTAACTTGACCCAAAACTAGCTCCAAACTGAGGACCTATATAGAACCCTAGCTTAGACTTTGAACGATACTCGAATAGAACTGGCACATCTACGACTGAGTACTTCATCGTAGAAGTGCTTAACTCTTCAGCAGTGTAGTAATCTGTGCTTTCTGTGTAGTCTGAATCTAAAGATCCACTTCGTTGCTGGATATTGAACTCCGGACGTACAGACCACCTTTCTCCTATAGGTATCTTGCAGGATAATCCAGCACTATATCCAAGACCATTCATAGACTCTCCGTCATATGACATGATAGATAACAGTGGACTAGCTTGCACCCCTAGTTGTGGCCCTTGAGCTAAAGTGATTAATGTGAAAATTGTGAATGCGATTGTTAAAATTGTTTTTTTCATGATTATTGATTTTTAATACTTCAAAGGTGCTTGCACACTCACTAGAATTATAATCGAATAATAGGCGGAAAATATATGCCAGTGCAATTATTGTAATTCACCATTTTATTTTATCCATATTATTATAAATCATTATAAACAAATCGCATCTCCGAATATTATATCGAAAAAGAATACAATAAACTTCTTTAGAATTGCATTTGTTTATTATCTAATAATAATTGAATTGACCGCATGAAAGACTCTAAGGTTTACTCACCCTCAATTAAGGTGGCAATGGCTAATAAAAAAAGCATTTAAGGCTCAGGAATAACATTATTTATTCTTACCTTTAGACTCAAATGCAGCATCTATTTGAGAATTACTTCAAGTCCGTTAAAGAAATCTTAGATATCAGTCGCAAAGATTTTCAAAGAATATTTGATTTACACAAATACGCAACATACGAAAAAGGCCAAATGGTTCTTAAGCCTGGCGATTTAGTAGACAATGTTATCTACATCGTAGAAGGAGCTTTTTGCCTATATTATATAGGCGATGATGGAGCTAAGCATATGATTATGGTCTGTCTTGAAGACAACTGGATAACGGACCCAGAAGGTTTGTTCAAGAGTACTCCTTCAAAATACTACCTAGAAACCTTAACTCCTTGCAAAGCTCTTCTTCTTAGCAAAGATGACTTTGAATCAGGCAATGAGACTCCTCAAATGGATAGGTTGTTTAGAAAGATAGCTCAAAATGCATATGTAGCTCTCATCAATCGAGTTGTTAGTTTAATTTCGGACTCAGCGGAAAAACGTTATCTGGATTTTATACAACGGCGTCCTGAAGTAATGGAGAATATACCGCTAACACATATTGCTTCCTTTTTAGGAATTAGGGCTCAATCACTTAGCAGGATACGAAACAACCTTCGGAATGAAGGAAAATAAAAACTTAACATCTTTATCTTTTGACCAAAGCTATGATTGCAAATACAGAAGCCAGCACACACAATATGCCTAGCAAAATGACGACGGAACAAACTAAAATGTTTTGAACAAGGAATGAATCTGGCACATCTGGATACACTAGATTAGTGATTCCGAACAATAGAAAAAAACCTCCTGTAAATGCAAATATACCGGCGATTACTGCCGAGACTGACCTCGGCAGTTTATAAAATATTTCTTTAACGTGTCCCATCTTAAAACTCTCTAGGTTCATCAATCTTAATGGTAGCTAAATCCCGTATGTTCTTTTGCACTGCAACTGCAGCAAAAATGCTTAGCGTAAAAGACATTCCATAAAAACCTTTCTCGCTCAATAGTAGATCAGCATTCCATAAGCCTATCACCAATAGCAGTATAGAGGCTATTGTGGTAAACCAACTTATTCCGTAGTAAACATCTGTGACAGGTATATTCTCAAGTCTATCACGAACAGCCTTCTGTACTGATATGATAGAAAATAGTCCAAAAAGTAAAACTGTAAAGTAGTAACCTTTTTCATTTAGTTCCATCTCGGCATTCCATAAGCCTACACAAAAAGCTATCATGCCTATAAGCAATGCCGACCAAGACGCTCCAATAAATGCACTAGATGGCTTAAAAGCACTTAACTCTTTAGAAATGACACTCTCATTTGATGTTTTAGATAATTCTTCTGAATTGTTCATAATTGTTTGTTCTTAAAATTAATACTGCAAAGCACAGTACTCATTCTATATCAATCAATGAACTTCGGTTAACTTCTTCCTTGTAACAGTTTTCCTCTAATTCTACTTAGAGCCTGTGGGGTAATCCCTATGTATGATGCTAGATATTTCTGTGGTATTTCCAAAATCAATTGTGGTTGCTCTTCAAATAGGCTTAAGTATCTTTTAGTAGGACTTTCTAATAAGAAGGAATTTTCTCGTTTAGATAAGTACAAAAATATTTTCTCCGTAAAGACCCGACCCAGCTCATGACCGCAATCCGTTTTTTCGTAGATGGTCATCAGATCTTCATGACTTATATACGTGAGTTTACACGGTGTGAGACACTGAAGTACAAACTCAGATTTTGCACGAGTGAGAAAAGACGAGTGTGAACCAATAAATGCATTTGGGAAACCTATGTTGAGAGTGACATCTCTTTGTTCGCCCTCATAATAAAGTCGCACTGCACCGCTTTCCAAAAAATAGATATTATTCTCTACTTCACCGAGCATAGTGAGCACCTCATTCTTTGCCGTAACTCTGTGCTGCAATCTGCTTTGGATCACCTCCCAGTCAGCTACAGAAATAGCTAAATACTGTGATAAAAAATCCTTGAACGTATCCATAGCATCAAATTAAAACAATTCTGCAAGAAGGCTACTATATATTTGAAAGGTAAATAGCCTTTCATCATCCAAATGGAACCCAATCCTAAAATCCTGAAGCAAATCGTAACCGTCAAAATGCCGTATGGGAAATACAAGAATCTTCTGGTATGCGACTTGCCCATCAACTATCTGGAGTGGATGTATAGAAAGGGAGGGTTCCCGAAAAGTACACTCGGTACACTTCTGGCCACAGTCTACGAGATCAAACTCAACGGACTACAGGAAATAATAGATCGACTTAAATCACACTGAAGATGATCACAAAAATTGTCACCGATCTTACTCCAAAAAAAAATGGTTGAAGAAGCAGACACTAAGTCAACTCAACAACCATTCTAAAATCTATTTATTCTGATCTTACCTTCTAACGAAGATTAATTTTGAAGCTCCTAAGCTTCTTAAAATATAAACCCCTTCATCTAAGGTCTCCGTTAAGACTGTAATTCCTCTTTCCGAAGGTGTAAAATCTACAAGCACTTGTTTTCCTTGAAGATTATAAAGAGACAACGTTTCTATATCTTGGCTACTAGTTATGACAAAAGCATTTGAGGTAGGGTTAGGAAAAACAACAATCTCTGCAGGTGCTTCATACTTAAGTCGGACCGGACCAATAAAACTTGACTCTCCATTATAATCTATTTGATTAAGTCTTATAAAATATTTCTGATTTCCATAAGGCAACGAGAAGTCACAAGAATAATACTCTGTATTAGAAGAAGTACCTTGACCTTTCACAAACTTTACAGTTTTATACTTATAACCATCAATAGAGTACTGTACTTCAAAACCTTTGTTATTCAGTTCGCTTCCAGTAATCCACTCTACAAAAGCTCTATTCCCGTCTTTTCTTGATGCTTTAAACTCTACCACTTCCACAGGCAATGCATCAAAATCTACAGGGTTATCAGGATCATCGACTACATAAAAACCTATGCTACTTTGCACCCCACTTTTTGTGGTAGCCGAACCGTTGTTATTATTCTTTTTAGCAACATCTCGTCTTCTAATAGAAAAAGAATTCATAGCCTCCAATACCACGTTAAAAGTTGAACCATTTGTTTTTAAATTTCCATCTCCAATACTACCGAGGCAGCTATCTCCATGTGTAAATGTATGATATATAAGCTTATCCTCTTTGTCAAATGGGTAAGTACTATTAACATGGGCAGAATCCAAACTAGGTAAATGTATGTCCTCATCATGAAATCTCATAAACGCAGTGTCTACATGATTGCCAGTAGAAACATCAACAACTTCTATTTCTCCACAACTATCAACAACTTCAAACCCAGGAGCATTGGATGAAGCAAGATTATCTATAGTGTAAAACTCACTCCCGGCAAGGTTAGTTACACCGATAGCTCCCATTGAAGGAGAGCCTAACCCTATATTTATAGCTTTAGGAGTTCCCCCACTTCCAGAAGAGAGAATACTATTTGTTCTTGTGCCAAATTCAAAAAAGTAAAACTTTACACCAACAACATTATAAAGGCTTGTTGCAGGTGGATTATTTGAGGGACCACCGGTATATATAGTTGTATTCAAGTCCATTAGACTGTCTGTAGAATCTATAGTGATAGAATTATCTATCAGAGCAGTATAACTTACATTTGCATTAGAGGCGTTGTTTCCGATATTCTTAACCAATGTGTCAATTAGAATTTCGAAATCTACCGTATCATCTGTAATCGTATTGACTGCATATCCCCAAACAATAGGCATACTTTTAGTAAACGTGCTAAAACCCGACTTTGCTTGTATAAGTGATGTGTCAATACAATACACAGCCAAGTCTAAGGCATCAGCACTTGAATCCGCTACCGCACCTTCAACTGCCCACTTAAAGTGTTTCGTCTGAGCATTAGATTGTAAAAGAAAAAAAGATAAAAGTATAGCTAAAAAATGTTTCATTTTATTTAAATAGTTAGTTAAGAATAATGTTAGTGTCTATTACATCTCCA
>JBMYYN010000155.1:0-5481 GCA_049609445.1 Bacteroidia bacterium
ATATCACTAATAATTTAGGCCAGGTAGTCCACAGTTTTGAAATGAATTCACGTACTAGCACGGTTGATCTTTCTGAGATAAAAGATGGAATCTATACCATCAATATCCAAACATCAAAAGGAATGGCGAGTAGAAAAATTATAAAACAAGGTTCTTAAACAATGTGATTTGCGTACCTATTTTAGTCTAGACATTATCATGCACAAATGAAACCAGGACCTTAGTTCTTTCTCACTTTTTGGAAAAACGAATGTTCTGCATTCTCCTTTACCTGACTTACATCTCAGATATTGAAGTTTTCGAACTACACTCTTTGGTGTAGACTTGAGTATGGTCATGAATTCCTTTGGGTCATGGCTGTCTATTAGAAAAGAAGCTCTGCCATATGAAATTCTAGGAAGGTTACGATAGAAAAGTGCTTTAAAGAAACTTCTTCTTTCCAAACTATACGAAGGTCTCGCGTAGTCCAACTCAAAAGTACACAGAAGTTCTTCAAAGTACGCCGATCTACATAAAGCTAAACCACTGGAACTACTTTTCATTGATCGAATTGCAGAGAACACAAAAGCACCTTGATCCGTCTCTATAGTAGCACTACACTTCACATTATAGCTGTCTGTGTGTGTTTCTATGTCGAATGCATCAAACTCATTAGCGACATTTTTCCATATCTTGACTAAAAAGTCTTGTTGTCGATCGAATAGGGTTCTTGTGCTTTGAGATTCAAGAGTTGCCATTTTTCAAAAATAACAAAAGGCACAACTCTTGATAAACATATTGGTGTCCATAACACCCAAAAAGCAACTGTAAGAACCTAATGATGCAGTGATTGCGTGAAGAATTTTCAATATTATTGTGTATTGATGAAGAAAACGTTCATACTCTATTTCATAGTTATTAGTAGTGCAAATCTTGCTGTAGCTCAACTTCCTGCAGAGTATGAAGGCTCTGTTTATGAGGAAGTAAAACACCCTAATTCTGTGCTAGACTCTCTCCATGTTCTAAGTAAAAGAACATTTCTATTTCGGAACGAATACATCGAAAGAAGACACTATTACTTATTTGAAAAACACGATAGAGATAGCGTGCTTATTGCCGAATATCTTTACGATCCAGTTGAAAGGAAGGTTTCAATAGAATCAGGAATGCTTTTCAGAGAACCTTACAAAAAAGAATACTACTTGACGGATAAGAGTAAAATAGATTACACTGTCTATCCTAGTTATGTTGCTAAAAGAAAGGGGTTTCACCTATTTAAAAAAGTAAACAGTTATTATGCTACAACATGGTACGAAAGGGATCATCAAAACAGAATAACATCATCAAAACATACTTTTTACAGAGAATCTTGGCGGCAATCACATAGTAAAGGACGCAAATTTTCGTATGAGATGGATAGCTCTTCCTACATATACAGATTTTACAATTTAGACGGGTTTATTGACAGCGTAATTACCAGAGATAATTCTAGTAGCTATGGCAGTTTGGACACCACTATTTCTTTAGAAGTATATGCTTATAACGATGATAAACAACTTGAATCAGTTCAGAAATTCATAAAAAGTATTAATTGGCATAGAAAAGCAAAGTATGGTCTACTTTGGGGGATTAGGCAAAAAATGGCTCCAATGTATTCATCTCATTGGAATGACACATCAAAAATATTGTACACCTATGATGAGAATAGACAGTTAATTCAAAAATCCTGCATATTGGATAGTCCGGACAGCTGTCTCGAGAAAAGAGAATACAACTCCTACGGCAAATTAAGTCTAGTAGTGAAAATTTGTAACGGAAAAGAATTTGAGATAGAAAGCTATGAATACGATTCATTTCAACGAGTTTCTAGAAAATTCATCTCATCAACTACTTGGAGCTGCAACCTTCAAGACCCAAGAATAACAACCAAAACAATAATCTTTCCTGATTGGCGAGAAACTACAAAATACGAATACAACCAAGATGGAAGTTATACATCCTACATATCGCATTCAATAAATGGAGAAGACACTACATACTTCAATGCTAAAAAACAGCTAGAAAGAAAATGTCGAAGATATGGTCCTTGCTTGAATTACAGTTACAATCCAGCAGGAAAGCTAATTTCTGTTACCACCGACAACAAACAGGTTTTACAATCGTACAAGTACAATGAGCTAGGCTTAATAACAGAAGAGAAATGGAGATATGATGCAGATTCTAAATTTCAAATCCAAAAGACTTATTACACCTACAAACATTAACTTTTCATCAAGCTTTATGGATAAATACCTCGATGCTAAGATGGCAAGAACGAATAACTCTACCTCAGAAGAAATCAAGATTACAAATAACAAAAGGCCAGCTACGCTGGCCTTTCAAACGAATTTCTTAGCGTTTAGTTGGTCACATTTCGACTGACGCTCAATGTGACCAATTTTACAAACTAGCCATTTGCTTCTTCACAAACTCGCTCAATTCCTTACCCGAAAGTAGGTTTTGAGAAAGCTTGGCTAAATCGATAGCTTTATTCATCAATTCGGTCTGAGAATCTCCGTCAGCACTTAGCACTTTAGACGCAAGAGCATGATTGGTGTTGACAGCTACAGAGTATTTCTCCGGCATCTGACCAAACATCTGCACGCCGCCCATTCCACCCATCTCACTCATACGTCTCTCCCACTCACTTCTAGTGATAGTAATAAATGAATCATCAGGACTCATAGTTTCTGCTACTATAGTATATTTTTCCTTGTCTACGGTAGCTTCGAAAGCTTCCTTAAGCTTTGTCACTTCATCCTCGCTCAATACACTTTCATTTTTCTCATCCTTATCGATAAGCTTGCTTGCTGTATCAGCATCTACTCGCTTTAGTTGAAACTTTTCATTCTTCTGCTCCAAGTTAGATATAAAGTGATTATCGATTACCTCATCTAGCAATAATACGTCGTAACCTTTGTCTTGAGCTGCTTCTACAAATGAATGTTGCTTGTCTGCATCATTCGTGTACAAACCAATTTTATTTCCATCCTTGTCTGTTTGATTTGGCTCAATGTGAGCAATATAATCCTCTATAGCAAAGTACTCTTTATTTGTGTTTTGTAGTAAACAGATCTTCTTTGCTCTATCGTAGAATTTATCATCAGACAGCATTCCGTACTTCACAAAGATGCTCATATTGTGCCACTTTGCTTTGTAGTCTTCTAAATCAGCTTTATGTAACTCTGCAAGTTTGTCAGCTACTTTCTTGCTGATATGACTTGTGATTTTCTTCACAGCTCCATCTGCTTGCAGACTAGATCTACTCACGTTCAATGGAATATCAGGACTGTCTATCACACCGTGAAGCAACATTAAGTATTCTGGCACTATGTCTTCTACGTTGTCGGTAACATATACTTGATTGCTGTAAAGCTGGATTTTATTTCTATTTGGATCTATTTCCTTTTTGATTTTTGGGAAGTATAGTACTCCTGTAAGATTAAACGGATAATCGACATTTAGGTGGATCCAAAACAATGGCGGTTCACTCATTGGGTACAATGCACCGTAAAAATCAGTATAATCTTCATCCTTTAACTCACTTGGACTTTTCTTCCATATAGGAGCTGTTTCATTAACTGTTTTTTCATCAAATTCGATTGGAACAGGTAGGAATTTACAATACTTATTCAGTAACTCCTGAACTTTCCATTTCTGTAAAAATTCTTTATTCTCCTCGTTGATATAAAGGATAATATCCGTTCCTCTTTCCTTTCTTTTACCTTTTGTGATTTTGAAATCTGTGCTTCCTTCACATACCCACTTGGCAGCCTCTGCACCTTCCGCATGACTAAGAGAGTTGATCTCCACCTTGTCTGCTACCATGTAACTAGAGTAGAATCCTAACCCGAAGTGCCCAATGATATTAGCATCTTCTTTGGTGTCTTTGAATTTTTCTACAAATTCCTCCGCACCTGAGAATGCAATTTGATTAATGTATTTATCAATCTCATCTGCAGTCATACCGATACCATTATCACTGATTGTCAGTGTATTTTTCTTTTCGTCTATAGATACTTTGATTTTAAGCTCCCCAAGTTCACCTTTTACCTCTCCTCGTTGGCTAAGTACTTTAAGCTTGTTTGTCGCATCTGTTGCGTTTGAAATCAACTCACGTAAGAAAATTTCATTATCCGTGTAAAGAAATTTCTTAATAATCGGAAATATATTTTCCGTGTTTACTGAAACTTTTCCTTTTTGCATTTTTTCTATTTTAGACCATACTTTTCAATAAGCAGACCAAAAATAAATTGCTGACATGGTGGCAGAATTGTATTATCGAATGACGTTTAGGACCCCACCAATGTTTTGCCATTGAAGGTCCTCAGTAGTTTTGTACTGCATCACATACGTATAGACTCCATTAGGAACTATCTTTCCTTGATAAGTACCATCCCATCCTTCTTCTGCGTTATGACCTTCATAGATTTTTTCACCCCATCGGTTATAGACTTTGAGCGTATATGACTCATAGTTGATTAGAGTTGGCCTGAACACATCGTTGAGGCCATCACCATTTGGAGTGAACCCTGATGGTATAAAACTCTTACTGATACAATCTGGTTTCACTTCCATCTCATCACTGCCTTCACATCCATTATCATTGATCACTGTGACTTTATATACTCTTTGCTCAGTGGCTTGTATCGTTTGAGTATTTTCATCAAATGGCTCCCACACATAAGTCATACCCGGATTACCAGCATCTAGCGTCAAACTAAAGTTGCCACAAAGTGTGGTATCAGGACCTAAATCCACAGTAGGGTATTCGCTGACCTTGTATTCCACGGTATCAGAATCAGTACCGCATTTATTGGAGAGCATCACCCAATGCTTACCCAAAGTGGTAAAAGAAGTACTGTTTCCTGTATGTCCGTTTGACCACAGGTAAACTTCTTCGTTGTTCTGTTTTCCGACTGTATATGTGAGTGGACTTACACCACCACAGAACACACTATCTCCTCCCAATTCTACTCTAGGTGTAGTAATCAATCCAAGCGTAATACTATCCTGTACAGTACCACAGTGATTGCTAATTGTTACGTGATACTTACCCGTAGAGCTAACCAAAATAGCGGAATCTGTCGAACCCGTATTCCATAGATAATCAGAAGGTTCAGCAATATCCGCATCTAAGACATAACTGATACCATCACAAAAAACACTATCTTGTGGAAGATTTACTGTAGGACTATGTTTTAACTCTATTTCCACGGTGTCCCTAACTATGTCACATTTATTATCAATTTGTGCCCAGTAGATTCCTGGATTTATAAATGTCCTAGAATTAGATGTTGTTCCATCATCCCATAAGTAGGTTTCTTTATTGGAATTCGTTCCTATATTCATTGGATAACTCAAATTATCACAGAAAATAGAATCAGCACCTAAAGATATTTTCGGACTATTTATCACACTAGCAAGAAATGAGTCAACAGCAATACCACATCTATTATTAAT
>JBMYYN010000156.1:0-5478 GCA_049609445.1 Bacteroidia bacterium
CTACTTCGTAACTTGATCTGATCCATCTGAGCATTTGTGATTTCTAAAGTTGCTCTTACAGCATCTTCCATATGCATCATAGGCAGTGTAGTCTCTTCATTTAGAAAACACTCATAAGACTGCGTCTTGAGAGCTTGGTGAAAAATATCTACAGCGTAATCCGTAGTACCTCCACCTGGTAAAGACTTCCAGCCGATAAGACCTGGGTATCTGATACTTCTGACGTCTAATCCGTATCGTGTATTATAGTACTCGCAGTACCTCTCTCCTGCCAGTTTGGTGATTCCATAGATGGTGTTTGGTTCTAGAATAGTACTCTGAGGGGTGTTTACTCTTGGAGTAGTAGGGCCAAATACCGCGATAGAACTCGGCCAAAAAATTCGCTTTACACCATACTCTAGACAAGCATCAAAAATATTGAATGTACCATCCATGTTTAGCTCCCAACCAAACTTAGGGTTAGCCTCAGCAGTAGCAGATAGCATAGCCGCTAAGTGATACACGATTGTAGGTTTATGCTTCGAAAAAATTTCAGTAATTTGGTTTTTATCCAACACGTTTAGAGTTTCAAAAACTCCATTTGAAAATACTGGACTTTCTGAGGTGCGAATATCACTCGCTACTACATTGGCCGCTCCATGAATTTGGTGTAGGTTTTCTACTAACTCAGTGCCTACTTGACCACATGCTCCTATTACTAAAACTTTATCTGCCATAGCTTACTTAAGTGCAAAAGTAGCAAAAGAAGATATACTTTACTTCCACTTCTTTTCGCCTGCTTCTATAGCAATTTTCAAGTGATTTTCAATCGGTGGGATAGGACAAGAATAGTTGTAATTGTACGCACAATATGGGTTGTAACATAGGTTAAAATCTATGACAGGATTTTTCAAATCTTCAAACTCAAAATCGAGATACCGACCTGCTCCATATGTCTCTTTTCCATTGGTCATGTCTTTAAATGGACAGAAGAAATAACTTGGTTGTTCGACATTCTGATAAAGAGTAAGTTGACAAGCTTCTGTACCTACATTAAACTTCAAAAGTCCATAGCGTCTATACTCAGGTAGCCTTTCTGTATTGGTTTTCATCTCAATTACTTCACCATCCTCTATTACCTCCAATTCAGCACCTATACGGTAAGATTCACTCGGATCAAAATAATGAAATGAACCAGTAGTTGACAAATCTTCTTTGAGGAGCACCCCATTGGCTCCACTTAGGAACATCGTACTTGCACTATCTCTGAAACGAAGTACTGATTTCTGGTAGTCACTATATTTTTCCTGGTTGGTGTCCGAAGAATTCCTATCACTAGAATTAGATTCTGAGCAACTTCCAAAGAAGACTAGAATCAAAAAGAAATAAATTTTACTCATCCTTATTAAATAATAGGAACGACGCCCCAAAGTTTAGGAAGTTATCTGGAGCTGCTTCATTTAGCCCGACACCTCCTGTCAAGTCCAATTGAAAATTATCATTGACTAAATAGGTGAACCCTCCATTAAGCAGATGAAGTTCATCTCCATTGGTAGTAAGAAATCCATAAGGCTCAACATAAAAGCTTAGCTCATCTGTGATGCCATACCCCAAAGCTAAAGTATAGCTAGTCGTAGGATTAGGAGTAAAACCATCCCACGTCAATCCATACTGAAATGCAATACCCCATTTATCCGTAAGGTCAATACTGCACGGGATTAAAAACTCCGGTGCTAGATGTTGTCCCGAAACTTTTTGGTAATCTCCACTTGCTAATTGCGGTATGTATAAATGGCCTAAAAATCCTAAGGACACTTTATCCGTTTTTAGTAGATTGGTTTTGAAGCCGATAAAGGAAGTCGAGAAACCTTTGATGTCTCCTAATATAGGATTGTAAGTGGAGTCTCCTAGATAGGCCATATCTTCCATCATATTGACTTTTGAAACATCAAAGGACGTATTCAATCTTAACTCAATATTTTCAGTAAGTCCATACCTAAGCAGCGTTGTATTCATAGTGAAATTTCTTTCACTGAGTCCAACTTTAGAAGCTCTTTGTTCCTCTGCTGAGTAATCATTTTCCAAGATAAATCCCGTTTCGACTTGCAATGCACCTTTTGGGACCACATTTGGACTTTCGGTGAAGTCTGGTCTATCTGTTTCTATCTGGGCATTTGCACCTATGCTTAATAGGCAAAATACAATAAGTAATGTCTTTTTCATTGGGGCAAAGTAAACACAAATAAGTCGTCCAAACGTAGACCTAATTGCTAATACCCTCAAGCATAAAGAGGAACGCATATTCCTTAGCAGTCTCTTTCAGTGCAGCAAATCTTCCGCTAGCACCTCCATGTCCCGTTTCCATATTGCATTCCATAATGAGGATCTTATCATTTGTCTTCATATCTCTAAGCTTGGCTATCCACTTCGCCGGTTCCCAATACTGCACTTGGCTGTCATGTAAGCCCGTAGTAATCATTAGATTTGGATAATCCTTAGCCTCTATATTGTCATACGGAGAGTAGCTTTTGATATAATGATAAAACTCCTCTTCATTTGGGTTTCCCCACTCATCATACTCTCCCGTGGTCAAAGGAATAGAATCATCTAGCATAGTAGTGACCACATCCACGAAAGGCACTTGTGCCACCACTCCGTTCCACATGTCTGGTCGATCATTTATGATTGCTCCCATCAAGAGTCCTCCAGCACTTCCTCCCATCGCATATAGTTTCTCTGAAGTCGTATATCCGGTCTCCAAAAGATGCTCTCCGCAATCGACAAAGTCATTAAACGTATTTTTCTTATTTAGCAACTTGCCTGTGTCGTACCACTGTCTGCCCAAGTCCTCTCCTCCTCTAATGTGAGCTATGACATATACAAATCCTCTGTCTAGCAAACTAAGCCTCACAGAACTGAAATAAGGGTCTATAGAATGACCATAAGAGCCGTAAGCATAGAGCAACAATGGTCTCTCATCTGGTCCTGTTTTTTGACCTTCTACTTCTTTCTTATACACAACACTCATCGGTACTTTTACTCCATCACGTGCTATTGCCCAAATTCTTTCACTACCGTACAAGTTTTCGTCATATCCTCCTATGATTTGTTGCTGTTTGAGCAGTGTCTTCTCCTTAGTTCTCATGTCATAGTCAAACACAGAGCTAGGTGTAGTCATACTGGTATATCCATATCTTAAAACTTCCGTATCAAAATCTACATTAGTACTCGTCCAGCAATCATACGTCTCTGATTCAAACTCCATATAGTGCTCATCTCCACTATTTTGTTCAATAATTCTTAGTTGATTTTGTCCATTGGTTTTTTCTTCCACTACCAGAAAGTTTCTAAATATCTCAATACCCTCTAGTAGGGTTTCAGATCGATGAGCTAAAACTTCTTTCCAATTGACTCTATTCGTATTTCCTTCTGAGACTTCCATCAATCTGAAATTTTGAGCTTCCCAATTGGTCATTACATACCACTTGCTTTCAAAATGACTAATTCCATATTCTATTCCTCGTTCTCGAGGTTGAAAAATGGTAAAATCTCCATTTGGATTGCTTGCCTCCAAAAACTGATACTCCGATGTAATACTCGCTCCAGAGGTGATGATAATGTACTTCTGACTTTTACTCTTGTATACCCCACAATTAAACGTGTCATCTACTTCTTCATAGCGAACAGCGATATCCTTAGATTCTATATTCACAGACTTTATTCTACAAGATCTCAGTGTAGTTTCGTCTCTTTCTGTGAAAAATATCGTCTTATTGTCACTTGCCCATGTAGCACCACCAGTAGTTCCTTTGATTTCCAAATCCATAACTTTTCCTGTTTCAAGATTCTTCAATTTGATAGTATAAATACGTCTACTGACCGTATCCTCGCTAAACGCCAATAATTTATTGTCTGGACTTACACCAAGACCACCAATATTGTAGTAGCTATGACCTTCCGCCATAACGTTTACATCGAGAAGAATCTCTTCTTCATTGTCCATAGATTCTTTCTTTCGACAAAAAATAGGGTACTCACCATCTTTCACAAACCTGGTATAATACCAATACCCATTCTTCTTGTAGGGTACAGACTCATCATCTTTTTTGATGCGACCTACGATCTCATCGTACAATACGTTTTGGAAGTCCTCAGTAGGTTTGAGCACCTCCTTAGTATAGGCATTTTCCGCATTCAGATAGTCTATGACCTCCTGGTCTTCTCTCTGATTCAACCAATAATAATTATCTATACGGACATCTCCATGTATCTCTAATTCCTTTGCTTCTTTCTTAGCTATAGGTGCTTGCATGCTGCGAATGTAAGTTCATACTAAGAGTATTAAAACTGTGAAATAAACTAAAGTACCCCAACCCCCAAAACAAACAGCTTAACCCTTTAAGTCTCTCAACTGACGATTGTGCACCTAGTAAACCCAAAAGCACGTTTTTATTTGCTTCAGATAATAATTACTACTACTACTTATTATGAATAACTCCCTGACTTCCGAGACCAAGTTTACGTATTTTAAGGGATTGAATGCGTTACGATTTTTTGCAGCTTCTCTAGTTGTGCTTATGCACATCAGAAGCAATCAAGGAAGAATGGGTTTAGAGATGGTGCCAGAATGGCCCATATTTTTTAAAGGTTTGGTTGCAGTGTCCTTCTTCTTTGTGCTCAGTGGTTTTCTGATAACATATATACTTCTCAAGGAAGAGGCCGCTACCAAAACCATAAGCATCAAAAAATTCTACTTGAAACGTGTCTTCCGAATATGGCCACTATACTTTATCATAGTTGCAATCGGAGCAGCATTTTATTGGTACCTATCACCTAAGCTGGGTATTGAATTTCACGTAGATTATAACAAGAGCCTGGCTCTATTTCTATACGTATTTTTTGGGGCTAACCTAATGAATAGCTTGTATCACGTAGGAGGTATTCTTCATATCACATGGTCCATCGCTGTAGAAGAGCAGTTCTACTTGTTTTGGGCACCGCTGATGAAAAAATTCAGGGACAATATTCAAACTTTATTAATTACTGTCTTTGCGATTTCATTAACGATCAATGTTCTAAATGCTTACGATGTCTTCGGACTAACAGAAGGTTGGAAACTTTTCGTACATACTTTACAGTTTCACTACATGGCTCTTGGAGGATGGTTTGCATATAAGCTATATCAAAATCCTAAAAAGCTAATGGACCACTTCTTCTTTAGAAGTAAAGTTGGTCAGATGATTCCTTTGACTCTTCTAATTGCATTTCTCCTATTCTATTTCAAAATAGATGTACTTGAGCCTATTCTAGTCGTTCCTACAGGACTTTTATTTGCTTGGTTGATTCTGAATGTATCAGTTAACCCTAATAAGATTTTTGGGCTCGACATAAAACCATTGAACTATCTTGGTGAAATCTCATACGGTATCTACATGTACCATATGATCGTGGTCTATGCGGTTTCATTCGTATCTATGAAAGTGCTAGCAACTCGACTTA
>JBMYYN010000157.1:0-5431 GCA_049609445.1 Bacteroidia bacterium
ACCCGCGACCCCCTGCGTGACAGGCAGGTATTCTAACCAACTGAACTACCAGACCCCTTTTTGAGGAGTGCAAATATAATCCCTCCCCAAACATTACAAATTCTTTTTTTATTTTTTTTTAATCTTCTATAACAGAAACAAAATCACCTTTCAAAATATACTGATCTAGCCCCTCTTTACAGACAGCATTTCCATTCGAATCAAACTCTAATCTGTGACCAAATTTACTCACCCAGCCAATCTGTTTACCTGGATTTCCCACCATGAGAGCATAAGGCTTCACTTCTTTGGTTATCACTGCACCTGCACCTATCATACAGTATTCACCCAGATCATTTCCACAAACAATAGTAGCGTTTGCTCCAATACTTGCACCACGCTTTACAATAGTTTTCTTAAACTCCTCTTTTCGAATCACGGCACTTCTAGGATTTATGACATTGGTGAACACCATACTTGGACCTAAAAAAACATCATCTTCACATTCCACCCCTGTGTAAATGCTCACATTGTTTTGCACTTTGACATTATCTCCTAAAATGACTTTAGGGCTTACCACTACATTTTGACCAATATTGCATTTTCTGCCTATCACACAATCAGACATAATGTGACTAAAATGCCAAATTTTAGTTCCATTTCCAATGGTGCAACCCTCGTCTATAACTGATGACTCGTGTACGAAAACATCCATATCTCTAAAACTCTCTAGGATGAGCGTATTTATATAAGTGCTCTTTTGGAAGGCTTTTGAAATAGTCGTAAGTTATCTTCAATCCTTCTGATCTATCTACTGTAGGCTCCCAACCAAGTATTTCCTTAGCTCGTGTAATATCCGGCTTTCGCTGCTTGGGATCATCCTTAGGCAAATCATGAAATACTATCTTTTGATCTGTACCGGTCAATTCGATAATTTCCTTAGCAAAATCAAGGATACTTATTTCGTCAGGATTACCAATATTTACTGGCAGAGCATAGTCGCTCTGAAGTAATCTATATATCCCTTCTACCAAATCACCTACGTAACAAAAGCTTCGAGTTTGGCTTCCATCACCGAAAATTGTGATGTCTTCTCCGCGAAGTGCTTGGCCAATAAACGCAGGCAAAGCTCTTCCATCATTTAGCCTCATTCTCGGTCCAAATGTATTAAATATCCGCACTATTCTTGTTTCTACACCATGAAAAGTGTGATATGCCATGGTCATGGCTTCTTGAAAACGTTTTGCTTCATCATAAACTCCTCTAGGGCCTACCGGATTTACATTCCCCCAATAGTCCTCATTCTGAGGGTGCACCATCGGATCCCCGTATACTTCAGATGTAGAAGCAATTAACATTCTAGCTCCTTTGGCTAATGCCAAGCCAAGGCAGTTATGTGTACCCAAACTTCCCACTTTTAATGTTGGAATTGGGATTTTCAAATAATCTATGGGACTTGCTGGTGAAGCAAAGTGCAAAATATAATCCAACTCCCCTGGTACATGAATATACTTAGAAACATCATGATGATAAAAATGGAAGTTTTCCAATGGCATCAAATGCTCTATATTACTCATGGATCCAGTTATTAGGTTATCCATGGCAATCACTTCATAACCTTCTTTAATAAACCTATCACATAGGTGTGACCCTAAAAATCCAGCTCCTCCAGTTATTAAGATTCTCTTCATGTCTATCTGCTTCCTATGCAATGATACTCATATCCTAACTCTCTCATCTCATTCTTATCATAAACATTTCGTCCATCAAAAATGATTTTATTCTTCAGTTTAGAACTTACGGTATCAAAATTTGGCAGTTTGAACTCAGCCCATTCCGTAACTAGCAAAAGTGCATCTGCATCATCTAAAGCATCATATGGGTCCTCCACATACTTAATCTTGTCGCCAATCATATGTTTTGTCTCAGCCATAGAAACCGGGTCATAAGCAACTACCTCGCCTCCTGCTGCTATGATTTTATCAATCAAAACTAACGAAGGTGCTTCTCTCATATCATCCGTATTCGGCTTAAATGAAAGTCCCCACATTGCGAATTTCATTCCTGTCAAATCATTTCCTAGAGAAGATGTTAACTTATTAAACAGTACAGATTTTTGAGCATCATTTACTTCCTCTACGGATTCTAAGATTCTCATCGTATAGTCATTCTCTTTGGCCGTTTTGATTAAGGCTTTTACATCCTTTGGAAAACAACTTCCACCATAACCAATACCAGCATATATAAATCTACTTCCTATTCTCGGATCACTACCAATTCCCTTACGCACAGAATTCACATCAGCACCCATAATCTCACATAAGTTAGCTATATCATTCATAAAACTTATACGAGTTGCAAGCATAGCATTTGCAGCATACTTAGTCATCTCTGCAGAAGGAATGTCCATAAAGACCAAAGGATGACCATTCATGATAAATGGTTTATACAGCTTACTCATGGTTTCTTGAGCTCTTTCTGAATCTACACCCACCACTATACGATCAGGCTTCATAAAGTCATTGATAGCAGCTCCTTCCTTAAGAAACTCTGGATTGCTTGCTATATCAAATGGTATATCTACACCACGCTTATCCAACTCAGACTGCACTGCTGTTCTTACTTTTTCGGCGGTACCTACTGGCACCGTACTTTTCGTTACAACTACTCCATAGCTATTCATGTTTTTGCCAATTTCAGAAGCAACTGCTAAAACATACTGCAAGTCTGCACTTCCATCTTCCCCAGGAGGTGTACCTACTGCTATAAACGCAACATCTGCATCCACAATACTATCTGCCAAACTCGTGCTGAAGTGCAATTTTCCTTTTCTGTGATTCTTTGTCACTAAGGTTTCCAATCCCGGTTCGTAGATTGGCATGATACCATTTCTAAGACCTTCTATTTTCTCAGAGTCTATATCAATGCACGTTACATCAGTTCCCACTTCCGACAGACAAGTACCTGTCACCAAACCTACATATCCTGTTCCTACTACAGCTATTTTCATTTATTCTTTGAAATTTCTAAATGTGGTGCAAAAATACAATTCTAAAAGGCGATTAAATAACGTTATTCTTAAAGCAGATATACACTTTGATTAATTTACCCCATCAATTCAATAATTATAAATTTACTTTGTAATCTTCATGGGTAAATTTTTCTCCATTTTAACAATCCTTTGCCTCTGGCAAATAAGTTATGCTCAGTCAGAACTAAAAACAAATCAAGGTTTTTTGTTTAACCCTCACTATGCAGTACAACTTCCTGGTGCTGATTTAAAAGAGCGGTTTGAGACTTTTTCCAGTATTGGTATGGCTATAGATCATAAGTTTAAAAACAACTTCTCTATAGGAATAGACTATGACTGGTATTTTGGCAACAGCGTCAAAGACGACGGCTTATTTAGTGAAATAAGTGGCCCAAGTGGTGCTATCATTGACAAAAATGGAGACTTTTCAATCGTTACTTTAAATATCAAAGGGCACTACGCGACTTTAAACCTGGGATATCTCTTAAACTTACAAAAGAATGAGCCATTTTCAGGGATTCTCTTCTCAATAGGCGGCGGGGTTATGCAACACAAAATAGACATACTCTCATCTCAAGTAACAATCCCTCAACTTAATGACGAATACGAATATGGTTATGATAAAATGGCTTACGGATTTGCTTCTAGGCAATTTGTAGGCTATCAATATTCTACCAAGAAGAATAGGTACAGACTGCGTGGAGGTGTAGAAATCAACCAAGGTTTTACTCAGGGTCGAAGAACTTGGCATTTCAATTCCAACACTTCTGGACTAGAAAAACGATTTGACATGACTACAGCAATTAAGCTAGGTATCCTCGTACCGATATATACGAAAGGTAAAAATGATGAGGAATTCTTCACTGACTAAACCGTGTTCAGAATTCTATATTCTATAAGTATTTGGAAGCTTAATCTATTAAGCTATTTCTTCAGTCTTTTCTCGAAAAAAATTGAAACCTTTTTTTACAAACGAGACAACTCACAAATAGTACCCAAAAGAAATATTTCATATTGGTTTCATTGTGCATCTTTGGGTGAATATGAAATGGCTTTGCCACTTATTCAAAAAGTTCTAGAAACATCAAAAAAGGATGAAATTCTAATTACTTTTTTTAGCCCCAGCGGATATGATCAAGCTATGAAAGGTGAATTTTCTGATCGAATTATGTACTTGCCTATCGATAGGTTAAGCAAGGTCCAGGGATTTTATAGAGAATACTCGCCTAATAAAGCAGTCTTTATTCGATATGACTTTTGGTTCAATATAATCAACGAAGGTCTAAATAATCGTACTGAATTCTATTTAGTAAACGGAAGATTCACTGAATCTCATTTTATATTTAAATGGTACGGGAAACCATATAAAAATCTTCTCTCTCAGTTTAAACAAGTAATGACATCTGACCCTTCCAGTTCAGAAGTCTTGAAAAAGAATCAGATCCATAATGCAGTATTTACGGGAGACACTAGGTTCGATAGAGTGGCGGACATAGCAAAGAAATCTGGAAAGTTCCCAGACATAAGGAGGTTTAAAGGTGCAAGAAAGCTACTAATGCTCGGTTCTTCTTGGCCTCAAGAAGAACAGGTTTTAAAAAGGCTGCTTAACACCAAACCAAAAGATTTAGCCATAGTCATCGCTCCGCATGACTTAAAAAGAACGGACGACATCGTAGATTTCTTTAAAGATTACAACCCGAAGCTTTATTCTGAAAATAATTATAACAACTCAGATAATGTACTAGTTCTTAACACTATGGGGATGCTTTCATCCATGTATCAGTACGCCGACTTTGCCTTTATAGGTGGAGGTTTTAGCGGGGCTTTACATAACATTTTAGAGCCCGCCGTATGGGGTTGTCACATATCCTTTGGACCAAACATCCAGAAGTTTCCGGAAGCAGCTGATTTCATAAAACAAGGAATAGCATGCTCAATACAAGATACGGCCTCTTGGATCGATGAAATATACATAATGCTCAAAGATCATGAGAAATTAGAACACGTGCGTGACCTTGCGATTCAATATACTTCGTCCCAAATTGGTGCCACCAAAATGATAGAAGAATTAGTGCTATAGGTCTATAAGCTGAGATATTTTTTTCTCTAAGCCTTTCCTGTGATGTTCCGTATGAAAATGAGTGAAAAACAATATTTCTCGGACCATCATTTTCCCAAGAAGTGGATGTGGAAGAAGCACTCTGTCTAGGTTTTTATCACTCCATTTATTGATTCTTTCCTCAAATTTTTTCAAGGTACTATCCCAGTGCTTTAGCATATTCTCTTTATCAAAAACTTTTCCTTCTTCGCTAATAAAGGTTGAAGGTGCAACAGGTTTTCCTTTTACATCTTTTAGTTTCTGAAAATATCGGCTATATGCCTCATCATATGTCCGAATCTCTCTGTTAGGTTTCCCAAACT
>JBMYYN010000158.1:0-5400 GCA_049609445.1 Bacteroidia bacterium
AAAGCTGCATTTTTAGGAGTAGAGTAGTGTGAAACCTCAGATGTATACAAGGTCATTTGAGATCTTACACCTTTGTTTTTTGCTTCATTGTCTTTAGCATCACGAGCCATCACAAGAGCCATGTAATTACTCATGCTTCCTCCAGGAGGCATCGTGCCGTCCCCAGACCCATAACCCACAAGTCTACATACTTCCTGCATTATAGATTTTTCTATACCTGCTTGAGGACCTGCAACTTTGTAGGTGTACATGCTATTATTTAAAATCACCGCCAGTAAGTCACCTACAACAGATTTAGGTTGTCTACCACCAAACAACTGGTTGAAGAAAAGTTTAGTCGCAGTTCGAGGTGTTTTTAGAACAGCGTTTTCTACGACTGTTCTCCATTCATTCTCACTTAGTCCTTCATCTTGAAACCCAAGATCTAGCTCGGAGATTACTGATTCTGTGGGGAGTGGCTCTACTACTGGCTCTTTCTTTTCTAGTTCTATGAGCTTTGATACGAGTTCATTGAAGAACTTTAATTCTGAATGCATATTGAATTCGTCAAAAATGGTATAAAAATTGTAATAAACTATAAGAATAGCCTTTAGAAAAAGGGTTGTCTTATTTTTAACTAACTTTGAAGTGACTCAACTAACAATGATTATAGAACAAGATAGGTCAGAATTGGACCAGATCATTAATCTTATCTCAAACTCTGATTTTTCGAATGTCATAGAATTGACAAATAATATAGATGTTCCGTTGGAGCAATTGGAACCTTATATGTTTTGGGACGATAAGGCTTACACTAGAAATTGCGTAGCGAGAGGCGAGAATTTTGAATTATTGGTTTTATGTTGGGATAAGGGGCAAGGGACAGCTATTCATTGTCACGATGATCAAGAGTGTTGGGTGAAAGTAGTTGAAGGCTCATTTTCTGAAACAATGTATAGTTTTGATGAGGACACTTCTGTTCTCAAACGTTTATCTACAGCACACTTAGAAAAGAATGAGACAACTTCTGTGGAGGATCAAAACTTGTATCATACACTGAATAATACATCCGAAGGGAGAGGAGCTACGCTTCACCTGTACATGAATCCAATTAATAAGTGTACAGTTTATAATAAGACTAAGAATTGCTTTGAAGAGAAGAACTTGAGGTATCACTCTATTGAGGGAAACTTGTGTCTTTGATTCTAAGAATCAATTAATTACCAAATCACGTGAATGATACCTACTTTATGGTATCTTTTTTCCTTTCCATCTGTAAATTTAACCTTGTAATGGTAGATTCCAGGTTTTACGATTTTGTTTTGATATGACCCATCCCATGGAGTGTGTAGGTCTGTGCTTTGATAGACTATCTGTCCCCAACGATTGAAAATCTGAAATTCAAAGTCGGCATATTGTTCTGTTTTAGCGTTGGTGATAAACAGTGTTTCGAATCTGAATTTGTCATTCAGGCCATCACCATTAGGAGAGAATGAATTTGGAGCATAAATTTTACCGTCACCGCTAATGTATGCTATATTGCTATAACTGGTGTCTCCATTTGAATTTATAGAGTATATCTGATAAAAGTAATAGCCTCCAATATCTTCATAAAAGTTATGATCAACAAATTTGAATGTGTTTGCACCTACTTTTCCTAGATGCGTTTTAGTATATAGTCCGATGTTCTCTACGTGGTGTTCTATGATAGGGTAGTCCCAGTCTTCGTATTTGGACCATTCTATTTCAGATTTAAGGTTGCTGTTTCCGCCGGATAAAAATATAGTTTTTACATCCTGATCGGCATCTGTGATTTTAGAACAATTATCTACTTGGTGCAGTTTATATAAATAGGGATACAACTCAGGTGATACATTGTCTGAATCCACGTAATTCAATTTGCTCCCATCCACGTAGATTGAATCTATTAAATTGTCTATCGTATTTGCGTGCTTAGTGATCAAGTATTCATTGTTGAATCGATATGTACTTGCCGACCACCTCAACTCTATATTGTCATTGTCACGTACACTTACATTATCAAATAATAAGGTGGTTGTGTTCTTATCAATAGTTGGCAAGACTGAAACAGTATTACTTTGGGAAGTGACAGTAGATCCAGCTTTCAGAGCGAGGACTTTGTACTTGTATAGTACATCACATACGTTGATACTATCTGTATATGATTTCTGCGTATTGAATACTGTATCAATAGATTTAAAAGTACTATCAGGGTATTGTCGAAGAATTACGTACCCATCGACCTTATCCCAACCAATGTAATAGGTCCAATCAAGCAGTACCTGTCGGTCCTTTCCTGGACTTGCCTCAAGGTTGATAGGGCAGTGTGTACGCCCTTTATCGCCTTCTACTTCGCAGATGTCTGTTATTGATAGATTATAGCAGTTTTTTAAACTTGGGTCAAATGTAGAATCAATAATTTGAGAAACAGGTTGGATGAATATTTCATCAGCTAAAGCATTGTTTCTGTATACATTTATTTTTTCAAAGTAGGGAAGGTTTACGTTACTGAAGCGTGCTTCTATTTTGTTGTCATCCGTATACTGAACGGAACTCATCTCAAGTTGACGGATGTTATCTGAGTTGAATACTGATATTATTGTACTGTCAGCGATAGTACAACCATTAGGCAAATCTACTTGAAGTTGAACTTGTTTTTTCCCAGGTGTTCGATAGGCTATATATACTTCTTCAGTATTTGTACTTTGGATGTTTCCAATAGCTCCAGGTTCTCCCATATCCCAACGAAATGCATCTGGTGTACTACTGAGGGAATGCTGAGCTACTACTGAGATACGTTCATCTACGCAGATAATTTCTTGAAAAAGGAAGTCGATTTCACTTGTTTTCTCAGCGTCGAATGATCTATATGCAGTGTCATGGCATCCTTCATTATTTGAAGATACCAACATCAAAGAATTGAGTCCGTCATTAGACAATGTTACAGTGTCTTGTCTTTTTTTAGAAACAACTACTCCATTTAGTGTCCATTCCCATTTACTAGCATACTTGCCAGTGTCACTTAGGTTTATGATCTGATATTGACAGTAGATGTCCGAAGAATCTATATCTAAAGCGATTTCGGAGTTGTTGTTTGTTCCTACTTTATTTTTCTGCTGATATGTGGCAATGCAACCGCTTTTATCCTTAACTAGGATCTTTGGGCTTTCTAATTTAGTCGTTTTATTGGTGTTGTTATAGTAATTATAAGCACTGATCTTATTTGTATCTATGTCTAAAGTATCTCCGTAAAAGAAGAACAGTGAGTCATAGTCTTTACTTTTATTTACAAATTCAACTAAGTTAGGTTCGCAACCTCTTCCATTTATAATATCAAAATCAGCCACAGGCCCTTTTAGTTTAATTAAGCCAGTATGTGTAGCAGAATCCCTGCAGCCGTATGAACTGGTAGCTATGAGTCTCACGTCATATCCTAAGGAGTCACTGTTTAAAGTATAGAGATAGTCTGTAGTATCTATAACATCTACTGCAGAAGTACTTAAATCTCCAAAATCCCAATAAAGACTGTCTGCATTGGAAGATTTATTAATAAACCTAGCAGTCGTAGGAGCACATCCTAGATTAGAATCTAAAAGCTCAAAGTCAGCTTCTAGTGAACTAACATTTATAGAGGTATAAACAGTATCAGTACAACTAGCATCTTTACTTACTATGAGCCTAATGTCAAATGATCCTGTATCCAGTGGAATGAAGTTTCTGCTCAAAGAATCAACTTTATTCAAATTGAAACTCTTAGAACTTAGGACATTCCAAATGTTAATATTAGGATTGTTTTGTGTTATGTTTTCTAATAGCACGCTGTCACCTAGGCAGCACTTTCCTCGTTCTACTTTTATTCGTCCTTTGACACCTAAAGTGATGGGGTCTGATCTCGTATAAAGACCACACCCTGTGCTGTTGGAAACATAGAGCGATATGGTGTACTTCAAATCATTTTCAAGAACGATTTTTGGATGAAACGAACTTGCTCCATAAATAGAAGCACCTGATTTTGGTGTCACGTCCCAGTTATATTCCAGCGTGGTGTCTGAACTCCCTAGGTGTGAGTTTAGTTCTAAATCAAACTTAGGATATAGAGTGAGGGGAGAGCAACCTGTGAAGGTGTCAAGTTTGATCTTTCCTTCAATCCCATTTGCATATACGTTTCTAGTAAGGGTATCACTGCAGGCATCGGCGGTTCCAAAATGATACTTGAGTTGATAATGACCTATCTCTGGCAAGGATGCGAGAACAGAATCTCCTGAAAATGTAACTTCATTCCCAGTTGCAATATGCTTGAAAATATATGTGTGTTTGAATAGAGGATGTGTTGGCGTACTTTTTCCTACAAATTTGATGAAATCTACCGAACATAAAATACTGTCTTCTGGCAATACCAGAAGATTAGGTTTAATAATATGTACCGCACTGTCAAGCATCTTAATCTGTTTACAACCAAGCGGATTAGCCGCGGTTAATTGAGTATTAAAATATCCGGTGTCTGCATATTTAACGGTCGGAGAGGAAGCTGCTGATGCTCCTAGATTAATGCTCTTTGAAGGATTGAAAAAATCCCAGGAGAACAAATCCAAACCATAATAAGATGAAGATTTTGTTCTATTGTAATACTTTATTTCCTGATCTACACAACCTAGTTTAGGGGATGCGTAGAAATTAAACTGATACGGTTCAATAGAGATGTACTCTTTACGAAGTGATGTGTCTTTACACCCGTTTGATGAAGTTGTAATCAAACGCACATCGTATTTTGATGGATCTTTGGTTACAGTGGTAGACAAGTGTTTGGAAGTAGCGGATGTTAGTTTACTTCCTGTTTCACTATCAAATATATCCCACTGATAGCCACTTATGGTACCGCTTATGGTGTCGGAGGTGTTAACAAAATCAACAGTATGTGGTGCTTCACAATGAAAGGCGTTATTTGAAGAGAATATCGCTTTTTGTCCGCCTACTCGTATAAAGTTGCTCTTCGTTTTGGTGCTGACACATTTGTTATGCGTGTATGTTAGTTCTAAGTCGAAATAACCAGTATCTCTAAATGTGAAGTTACCTTGATACTTTGATGCAAATTTTTGAGTCGTGCTGCCAATATCCCACTTAAACGACCCGGGTAGTGGCTGCCTAGTTTCTGTAAAAGTAACAGGTTCACTCAGGCATATGTCCGTTTTAGAAGTTGTAGCATCTATATGTGCGGTGTCACCTACACTGACAAAGCCTCCCTTTGTTACAGTATACGTACATCCTCTGTTTGTGCTAACCTCTAATCTAACATAGAAATTTCCGTAAGTGGTATAGTTTAGGTTACTTACGTTGGAAGTTGTGGCACTTGTCTTGTTTGCACCTGGGATGGTCCATTTGTATGATGTTGTCGTCTGGCCA
>JBMYYN010000159.1:0-5388 GCA_049609445.1 Bacteroidia bacterium
AGGCTTAGAAGTTGTACTCCACGTTGGAAGTGGTTCCTGTTCTTGCGTTGGGTTGAGACTCGTTCAATCGAATTAGGCTTGCCATACTTTAACTCTAAGCTTTTTATTGAGCCATTATCTATGATAGGTTCACCGGCTTGAACACTCATGAACAAGGTGCAAATGGCTATTAATGTTAGAACGTTTCTCATATTATTCAAATTTTTCGAATCAAAACTATGGCTTTTTTTAGTATAGCCAAAGATTTGAGTTGACTATATGAATTATATACTGAGAATAAAATCCTGCATAACTTATAGGATTTTATATGGAAACATATGTAATCACTTAGCTAAAAGAGAATATGAAAAAAGATTGCAGATGAGCCAGACGATAAAGTATGATTGGTCTTCTTCATTGTTTGAACATGAGCTATCATTAGTAGACAACAATTTTTCTGCTCGTAATAAGATTATCATCTTTATCCAATATCCGAATGTAATACAATGCGGCAGAGTAGGAACGAATATCAAAACCCACTGTAGAGAAGTCGAATGGCTTACTTTCTAGAACCTGTCCAAGGTGGTCGACAAACTGCACCTTATATATTGATGTACATGAGGGCTTGTTACTAAACAAATAAACGAATTCACGAGAAGGATTAGGGTATATTTTTAAGTTCAAATGGCCACAGCCGCCAGTATTATATAGGTTTATTTTTAAAGTATCTTGTACGGAAATATATTGAGTAATATAGGAAGTGTCATAGTGAGTCAAATAAGTTGTATCCATCAAGATATGTGTTATGGTGTCATAATGTAAAACTTGAATGGTGTCGTATTTGATTAAAAAAAGTGTGTCTGTTTTGTGGATGATTGTGGTATCAAAAACAATCAAAGTAGTTGTGTCATATAGCGTTATTCTAGTTGTGTCAAACTTCGAATAAAATGTGGTATCTAGAACATGGGTTGTATCCATGATATAAACGGTGTCTTTGAAGAACGTTGTGTCAGTATAAAATGTGGTGTCCGTATAGTCACACGTGTCAAATTCTGTTTGCAACAAATGAATACTTGTTAAGGTGCCATTTGGGCTGTTTCCTACTAGAATGTAGGCACTATCACCTACAACTACACCTTCTGATCCAGATCGATTAATGATATTTGTCGAATTTGTTTTTAGTGCCGACCAAGAATTTGAGGAGGGGTTGTATTTATAAAATCCATTTAGGAACGATGTAAATCCAGAGCTTCGTCCGAGACCTACATATGCTTCATTCGAAATAACAAAGTCTGTACATACCATCCTTGCTTGCGGCATATTGGCTATAGAACTCCATGTGTTAGTTGTCTTATCATACTTCCAAAATGTGTTTTGAGCAGTATACGAACTATTGTTTCCTGCACCTGCATAGCCATAATTATCTATACTGAAGGCAGTTATGTTGTCCCTGGCTCCACCAGGAAAATTCGCTCTTTGAGTCCACGTATTTGTAGATGGGATGTACATCCACATATCGTTTTTATAAGAGGATGTCCCTCCACCATTTCCACATGCAATGAATGCTGTATCACCTAAAACAAATGATTGGGCCGCATATCGTGAAGTTCCGGGGAATGATGCAATAGCTGACCATTTATTTATATTTGGATCATAAGCGTAACATGATGATGAAATCGTCCCAAATGAATTCTTACCCATGCATACATAACCTTTCCCATTTATACTGAAACTTGCAGGCAAGTATCTGCCAGTTCCTGGGAAGTTTGCTTTTTTAGTCCACACATCTGTTTGAGGGTCATATTCCCAAAAGTCGTTTAATAAAGCTGTCGAACTAGTGCCGCCTAAACCGCAATAAATCTTCCCATTAATTTCAAACGCAATGGATGCATATCTCCCAGTATTTAGCATACTGGATTTGGCTTTCCATTCGAGCTGACCAAAACTTGAGACAGAGCTAAGTAAAACCAATATTAGTGTAAGTTTAAGCGTTTTCATTTTTCAAAAGTAAAAATTAATGTGTGGATATGGTAGTACTAGTAGACTACTGAATAGCATTTTTATGAGCAAAATATAACATTTTGGTTAAGCACGGTTAGTGTTCTGCCAATACTTATATTTACTTTTGCGGCACTTAAAAATCAAGCCATGTCAGCCAAAATAATATACACCAAAACGGACGAAGCTCCGATGTTAGCTACTTTCTCTTTCTTACCTATTGTACAAGCATTTACAAGTGCTGCAGGTGTAGAAGTAGAGACGAGAGATATTTCTCTTGCTGGTAGAGTTTTGTCTCAATTTCCGGAAGTGCTTTCTCCTGAGCAAAGAGTAGGAGATCATTTGGCTGAACTAGGAGAATTGGCTAAAACTCCGGAAGCTAATATCATCAAACTTCCTAATATCTCTGCATCAGTTCCACAGCTCAAAGAAACGATCAAAGAGCTACAGGCAAATGGATACAATATCCCTAGTTTCCCTGATAATCCATCTACAGATGAAGAAAAAGCAGTAGCCGCTAAATACAATAAAGTAAAAGGAAGTGCAGTAAATCCTGTTTTGAGAGAAGGGAACTCAGATCGTAGAGCTCCTAAAGCAGTGAAAAACTATGCGAAAAAGAACCCGCATAGAATGGGTAAATGGTCAGCTGATAGCTTAACCAAAGTAAGTACTATGGGTAGTGGTGATTTTTTCTCTAATGAGAAGTCAACTACAGTTGGTGAAGCGACTACATTTACGATCAACCATATCAACGGTGCTGGTGAAAAAACTGAGCTTAGAGCTGCGAGTCCATTATTAGCTGGAGAGGTGATTGATTCTACTTATATGAGCAAAAAAGCTTTGATTAGCTTTTTAGAAAATAGCATTGAAGATACCAAGAATGAAGGTTCTCTATTGTCCCTTCATATGAAAGCTACTATGATGAAGGTTTCTGACCCAATCATATTTGGTCACGCGGTACGAGTATATTTTGATGAATTATACAAAAAGCACGGGGCTACATTCAATGATCTTGGTGTGAACTTAAACAACGGGTTTGGAAACCTTGTAGGGAAACTAGATGAGTTAGAGAATGCTAAGAAAGAAGAAATACTAGGTGATATTGGCTCTGTTATGGAGTCTCAACCTGACCTGAGTATGGTGAATAGTGATAAGGGGATAACCAATCTACATGTGCCGAGTGATGTGATTATAGATGCGAGTATGCCTGCTATGATAAGAAATGGTGGTAGAGTTTGGGACAAGAATGGTGATGAGAGAGATACCAATGCTATAATCCCAGACAGTAGTTATGCTTCTGTTTTTCAAGCGACTATAGATTTTTGCAAAAAGAATGGTGCTTTTGATCCAACTACTATGGGTACTGTGCCTAATGTAGGTTTGATGGCTCAAAAAGCTGAAGAGTATGGCTCACATGACAAAACATTTGAGGTAGCTTCAGAAGGAACTATAGAAGTAGTAGATGGTAATGGTAAAGTATTGCTAAGTCACTCTGTGGAGGCAGGAGACATATGGAGAATGTGCCAAGTGAAGGATGCACCTATCCAGGATTGGGTAAAGCTAGCCGTAACAAGAGCAAAAGCTATGGGTGTGCCTGCAGTATTCTGGTTAGATAAAAATCGTGCTCACGATGCTCAGCTTATAGAGAAGGTAAACGTTTACTTAAAAGATCATAATACCGATGGTCTTGAATTGCATATAATGGCACCATATGACGCTACTCAATTCTCTCTTGATAGAATTAAAAGAGGAGAAGATACCATCTCTGTTACAGGAAACGTATTGAGAGATTACCTTACGGATTTGTTCCCAATTCTTGAATTAGGAACGAGTGCGAAGATGTTGAGTATTGTTCCATTGATGAATGGTGGGGGTCTGTTTGAGACAGGAGCTGGTGGATCTGCACCTAAACACGTGCAACAGTTTGTAGAGGAAAACTATCTGAGATGGGATTCGTTAGGAGAGTTCTTAGCATTAGCAGTATCTCTTGATCACCTAGGTGAGAAGTTTGACAACCCTAAGGCAAGAGTTCTTGGAGCTGCACTAGATGAAGCTACTGAGAAGTTCTTAGAAAATGATAAATCTCCAGCTCGTAAGCTAGGAAGTATAGACAATAGAGGTTCTCATTTCTATCTAGCGATGTATTGGGCTGAAGCATTGGCAAATCAAGATGAAGATTCTGACCTAAGAGCTAAGTTTGGACCTATAGCTGAATTGCTTGGAAGTAACGAAAGTAGAATCAACGAAGAATTGATTTCCGTACAAGGAAGTGCAAACAACATAGGAGGATACTATATGCCTAACGAGTCTAAGGTGAGCATGGCAATGAGACCAAGTGAAACCTTAAATGGAATACTAGGAGGATTGGCTAGCAGTTAATCCACTTTCCAAATAAGTTCGCCCGCAGAGGTGAAATAACCATAGGCATTTTTGTGAGTGTATCGAAAGACGCCTTCGTTTTGTAAATATGTAATTTCGCTACATTCTGGAGCTACTAGGTAATTGCTGTTCAAATCGCATATCCCTAGAATGTTGGTCTGTGCCACTTTACAAACCCCATTTTTTGGAGTTTCGAGAATGGCATAATTGGGAAGAATTAGGAACTCACCTTGCGTATTTATAAGTCCGTACTTTTCATTTTGTTTCACAATAGATAGACCATTCACAAAAGGCTCAGCATCAGAGAAGTACTTGTTAAATTTGTTTTTCCCGTATCGGTCTACAAATAAGTATCTATTACCTCTTTTTATTAAGAGAAGGCCGTCTGAAAATCCTTGATATGACCGCCCAGCAAACCTTGAAATAGTATCTCCTTGGTTATTGATCACATTTATATACTTGCCATCTTGACAAGGAGCCACTCCTCGTTCAAAATCCTTTAATCCCTTAAAATCAAAAGGAAGCAAGGATTCTCCACTCGCATTGAATGTTCCGTACATATTTCTTCTACGTATTACGATGTGTCCATCCGAAATTCCATTTTTATTCCTACCCTTGATTTTTTTCACCTTTTTCCCCTCCATATTATACAGGTAGGTTTTATGTCTTCCTGCTCCAATGCACACTTCATCGTCTATAAATACTTTTTTGAACCTTGCGGGAACAATAGTTTTTCCATTGGATGAAACGACCCCTTTACCTGCTTTTCCTGTCACGATGGCGAAGCCATTTTTATCCATTTGTTCCGCTCTACGGTATTTTGCAGGGATAACAAACTCTTCTGATTTATTTATATATCCATAGAAAGAACTACCTCTTTTCTTTATTCTGACCAAGGCGATACCGTTTATAAATGGACCAGCCTTTGAGTAGCTTCCATTCGAAAGAGGGTTTCCATTCTCATCTGAATAAGTGTATTTCCCTCTACGTCTAAGAGGTGTCATCCCATCCGAGGTTTCGCCGACCTTACTA
>JBMYYN010000160.1:0-5380 GCA_049609445.1 Bacteroidia bacterium
TTATATCAATGAATGGAAACGATGTAAATGACGTCCAAGATACTTTGAGCAAAGCTGGCGTGTTGTGTGGCAATGGTAAGCCAATCTGTATACTTATGAATACAGAAATGGGCAACGGCGTAGACTTCATGATGGGAAGTCATGAATGGCACGGTATTGCACCAAATGACGACCAATTAGCGGATGCTTTAAGTCAAAATCCGTCTACTATAGGAGACTACTAGTAGATAATTGCACGGTTTTTGGATTTAACTTCGCGTAATTATGGCTAGATATAATAAAATATGGGCAATCTTACTACTGTTTATAACAGTGAATACATATGCCCAAACGCCTAAGACGCGAATACTCTTTGTTCTCGATGGATCAGGGAGTATGTACGCCAAAATGGGAAGAGACAACAGAATCACTGTTGCTAAAAGATTATTGACAAGACTTGTTGATAGTCTAGAATACCAGCAAGATCTAGAACTTGCCCTAAGAGTATACGGTCATCAAAGTGTGAAAACAGAAAGAAACTGCAAAGACACTAAGCTAGAAGTGCCATTCTCTCGATACAATCACAGAGAAATAAAAGATAATATCCGAGACTTACGGCCCAAGGGAACTACACTTATTGCTTACTCACTTCAAGAGGCTGCCTATGACTTCCCCAAAACGCCCGGAGTGCGTAATATTATCATTCTTATTACTGACGGTATAGAAGAGTGCGATGGTGATCCTTGTGCTGTTTCTGAAGCTTTAAGAAAGCAAGGAGTGATATTACGTCCATTTGTTATTGGATTAGGACTTAGTGCTGAGTACAGAAGTCAGTTTGAGTGTGTCGGAAGATACTTCGAAGCAGAAACCGAAGAGGATTTTGGAGAAGTTTTAAATGTAGTAATAAGTCAGGCCATTAATAACACATCATCTCAGGTAAATCTATTGGATTCATATGGCAGACCTACGGAAACGGATGTTAACATGACCTTTACAGATGCTAAAACAGGGAAAGTCATATACAACTACTATCATACGCTAGATTATCGCGGAAATCCTGACACATTGTATATAGACCCGTCATATGCATACAATCTCACTGTACACACCGTACCGCCTGTTTACAAAGAAAACATCACTTTGACAGCTGGTCAGCATAATACTATCGCTGTAGATGCACCTCAAGGTCATTTGAATCTAAGAATAGATGGAGTGACTAATTATAAAAATCTTCAGGCTATTTTATTTGACAAAAAGTCCGGAGATATCGTCAATGTACAAGATTTTAATGATCAGCAAAAGTATCTAGTAGGCAATTACCGCATAGAACTTCTAACCTTGCCTCGTATCACTCAAGAGAGTGTAGATATAAAGCAAAACAAAACCACTACTCTTCAAGTACAACAACCGGGTAAGCTAAATATCGTCACAAGAAACAAGTTTGAAATAGGCGTCTTTAGAACGCATCAGGGTGAAACTGAGCTTGTAAAAACACTTAATCTAAAGGCAAACCAAAATATCACGGTATTACAACCCGGAGACTACTACTTGATTTACAGAGAAACTGCTGTTAAGGAAACTCTAAACACCAAGACAAAACACTTCAGTATAACTTCTGGGGAAATGACCCATATACAACTAAAATAAGCTAAGACAAAAAACAACTAACCTTACCATAATGGAAAAAAAAGACACACGATCAGGATTTGGAGATGGACTATACGAATTAGGTTTAAGAAATAAGGACGTAGTGGGACTATGTGCCGATCTTACCGGTTCTCTCAAAATGAATAAATTTCAGAATGAATTTCCTGAAAGATTTTTTCAAGTAGGAATAGCAGAGGCTAATATGATGGGTATGGCTGCAGGATTAGCTACTGCTGGCAAAATTCCTTTTACGGGAACATTTGCAAACTTCTCAACGGGAAGGGTTTATGACCAGATTAGACAATCTATAGCATACTCTCACAAAAACGTAAAAATATGTGCATCTCACGCCGGACTAACACTAGGTGAAGATGGAGCTACACACCAAATCTTAGAAGATATAGGCCTGATGAAAATGCTTCCTGGTATGACTGTGATCAATCCTTGTGACTATAATCAAACCAAAGCAGCTACGATAGCGATTGCAGATCACGATGGACCAGTTTATCTTCGTTTCGGAAGACCAAAATGGCCTATTTTTACTGATCCTGACAAGTTTGAAATAGGAAAAGCTCTGCATATGAGAGAAGGTTCGGATGTAACCATTTTTGCTACAGGTCACTTAGTTTGGAATTCTCTAGAAGCTGCAAAGGCTTTAGCTGAAGAAGGAATATCGGCAGAGGTTATTAACATACATACTATCAAACCTCTTGATGACAAAGCAATCCTAAATGCAATAGCTAACACTAAGTGTGCGGTATCGGCTGAAGAGCATCAAATGCACGGAGGTCTAGGTGACAGTATTTGTCAGCTACTAGCCAGAAACACTCCTACTCCTGTAGAAATGGTGGCTGTGAATGATAGTTTTGGAGAAAGTGGTAAGCCAGAAGAACTTTTAGACAAATACGGTCTAGGGGTAAAAGATGTTGTAGCCGCTGCAAAAAGAGCAATAGCTAGAAAATAATTTCGTGTGAATACCTTATTTGTTTACAATAAAAAAGCGGGCAAAAAATTTGAGCCTTCTATTGTAAATAAGATAAGTAATCTTGTCCCTCAAGGTATTGACTTCTCTTTTGTAGACATTAGAGACTTTGATTCTTTTGACACATCGTTATTTGATACTTTAGTAGCAATAGGAGGTGATGGAACAGTAAATACAGTAGCTAAAAGAGCCAAGGAAGAGAGTAAGACACTTTCTATCATTCCTAAAGGTTCTGGTGATGGACTAGCTCGATTTTTAGGTATTTCCAAAAACATAAATAAAGCCATCGAAACACTATGGCATGGGACTACTATACACATAGACACAGCAGACGTCTCTGATCACTTTTTTATAAATGTGGCCGGAGCAGGATTTGAAGCAGAAGTAGCTCATAAGTTTGGACGAGAAGGCGTCAGAGGATTAAAAGGATATGCAAAGACCATCATTCAGTGTTTTGATAAGAGAAGCGAGAAAAAAGTTCGCCTTCTTATGGATGGCAAAGAGTCCTTCCTCCCCTTTTTTAGCCTGAGTATAGCTAATGGAGCTCAATGGGGAAACAATTTTGAAATAGCAAGTAATGCTGATATCCAAGATGGTTATCTTGATGTTGCTATTATGCGGAAACCTAAAATACATCAGATACCTCGACTTATACGTTATTTGAGAAGTAAAAATCAGAAAGACAGCTCCTTGTTTAGCTATTTTAAAGCAGAAAAAATAGACATCAATAAGAGTGGCAAGTACTGGCATATTGATGGAGAACCAGTCCTTTTAAAGAAAACGAAAACCGTAACTGTATCACCTAAAAGTTTAAAAATAATTGTACCTAAATGACAAAAAAGAAAATGCAAAAACTCGACTTGTCTAACTTTTTCACAAGTCAAACTGAAGATACAGGATTTAAAGTTTTAGGCGAATCCGACGGTGCCGAAAAGGCACTAGAGGAGACACTCCCTGCAAACGCTCAAAAGCTGACCGTTCGAAAAGAGAAAAAAGGCAGAGGAGGTAAGACTGTTACCGTAATAGAAGGTTACAAAGGAAATCCTCAAACATTGGAAGCTCTCTGCAAGAAAGTAAAACAACAATGCGGTGTTGGTGGATCCGTAGACAAGAAAACATTTATTATTCAAGGTGATAAAGCTGACCAAGTGGTCAAAATCCTCATAAAGGAGGGTTATAATGCTCGAAAAACAACTATGTAAAAACATAGTGGAAAAGTAATAATTTTCATATTTTACTTAGTGTCAAATTGACTCTTTGGTTTTTCTAACAATCTTATATTCATACATCTAAATCTTATAGTAAATTTTACTATAAATTAGCCACTATATAAAACCAATTTAAATGAGTCAGTATACTGAGTGTAAGTCAATTACAATATTAGAATACTTCGAATGCAAGACTACCTTTGCACTTTATTTAAAAAAATGAAATCACATCCAATAACGGACAGAGTTTTTGGCCTAGCGTCAAAAGTAAACGAGAACCTCAGTTTAGATGAACTACTTGCGGCTGCGGTAGAAAGAAACGAAGGTAGAATAACAAGTACTGGAGCTCTTGCTGGTGACACTGGAAAATTTACTGGTAGATCACCTAAAGATAAGTTTTCCGTGCTAGATGACACTACTAAAGATCAAGTATGGTGGGGAGATATCAACCAACCATTTGCACCAGAGAAATTTGATGCTCTTCTAGAAAGAGTTGTAAATCACTACGAAGGAAAAGAAATCTTTGTTAGAGATGCATACGCTTGTGCTGATCCAGAGTATAAAATCAACGTAAGGGTCGTAAACGAATCGGCATATCAGAATCTATTCGTTCATCATATGTTTATTCGACCTGAGGCAAATGAGATAAGTGACATTGATCCTGACTGGGTTATCTTAGCGGCCCCTAGTTTTATGGCTGTTCCTGATAGAGATGGAACTCGTCAAGAGAACTTTTCTATAATCAACTTCACTAAAAAGATATACATCATAGGTGGTAGTGGATATACAGGAGAGATCAAAAAAGGAATCTTTACTGTACTTAACTTCACCTTGCCTGTGGAACATGATGTGCTAAGCATGCACTGCTCTGCTAACATAGGTAACGATGGTAAGTCAGCTGTATTCTTCGGTCTTTCTGGTACAGGTAAAACAACTCTATCAGCTGATCCAGATAGAAAATTGATTGGTGACGATGAGCACGGATGGAGTAAAAATGGTATTTTCAATTTCGAAGGTGGATGTTACGCGAAAACAATCAACCTTAGTGAAGAAAATGAACCTGATATTTGGAGAGCTATCAAAAAAGGAGCTTTAGTTGAGAATGTTAGATTCTTCCCGGATTCTGACGTGGTAAACTATGACGATATTAGTGTGACACAAAACACTCGTTGTGCATACCCTATCACAAATATTGACAATATTGCTGTACCAAGTGTAGGACCACAACCTAAGAACATTTTCTTCCTAACGGCAGATGCGTTTGGTGTACTGCCTCCGATATCTAAGTTGACTCCAGGTCAAGCTGGATATCACTTCATCAGTGGATATACCGCTAAGGTAGCAGGCACGGAAGAAGGGGTAACAGAACCTCAAGCTACATTTTCGGCATGTTTTGGAGCTGCATTCATACCATTGCATCCTGGGAAGTATGCAGAGATGCTTGGTAAGAAAATGACTGAAAATAATGTAAACGTATGGCTAGTAAACACTGGCTGGAGCGGAGGAGCATACGGTACTGGTAGTAGAATGAAGTTAAAATATACTAGAGCTATGCTAAACGCAG
>JBMYYN010000161.1:0-5369 GCA_049609445.1 Bacteroidia bacterium
GACAGCATTTGTGCTTAGAACTTTCTTCTTTATAGTATTTGGTCTTACGATAGATTTGGCTTCGTTAGTTGATTTTGAAGTACTTATCATTAGTACTATGGCATTTGTTGGCATCCTGCTAGTGAGAATTCTACTACTTAAGGGCATTGCAAAAAAAGCTTCTAAGATTGTAGAATTTGTTGCTCCACGAGGATTGATTACCATCTTATTGTTTTACAGTATCCCACCAGAACTAACCTCACCGATTTTTCAACCTGGAATCATTTTATGGGTGATTATAATCACGTCTGTATACATGTCTTATGGTCTGATTAAAGGTGGTCATGAGACTGGTGATCCAGATGAAGGAGTACACCAAGCAATAGACACTGTAGAAGGTAGTGTAGAATAGTCTATCAAAGACTTGCATAAACATGTACGAGTTGCATGACAAATAGCGTTACTTTGTTAATCCAGATTACCGAGGTTGCTTAGGCATTTATATATACTTTTTATAACTTTCAGTTTCACTGCTTATGGTCAATTGACTACCCAAAAGCAAACTGTAATGTTACCTACCCAAGGAGATACTCTTCTTTTGGATTCTGGATTTATAGAGAGAGGAAGCATAGAAATTGCGGGTTATTCTAGTCCATCAGATTTCGTTCAGTATAAAAACTACATCATATGGACAGCGAAATCTCCAAGTGATTCTATCAGTGTGTCTTACCGAAAGTTGCGTTTTTCGATAACCTATCAGCACAAGGATGTGAAGATCATTCAACGGACGGTCCAGGACAATCCTTTTAGCTATACTCCAGAAAGTGGTAATACATTAATAGAATACGGCAACCTGAGCACCGCTGGAAATGTTTCTAGGGGCATTGGTTTTGGGAATGCACAAGATGTAGTTGTTAATTCAAATTTGAATCTTAGGATTAGGGGAAAGCTTGCCAATGACGTGGACGTTCTAGCTGTAATCAGCGATGAAAATAATCCGATTCAGCCGGAAGGAAACACACAACAAATACAGGATTTTGATCAGGTCTATATCACGCTAAAGAAAGATAGTGGTACTGTCACTATGGGAGATTTCTTGATGAAAAAACCGACGAATTCATATTTTCTCAATTACTATAAGAAGTCCAGAGGTCTTCAATACACGAATGTGACTCACAAAGATGATTGGCGAGTAGCTACTCAAGCTGAAGTGGCTATGTCTAGAGGGCGATTTAGTCGTAACAAGATAGAGGGAATAGAGGGTAATAGTGGTCCATATAGATTGAATGGAACCAATGGAGAATTGTTCATAGTCGTCATAGCAGGTACAGAGACTGTTTACTTAGATGGCAAAAAACTAAAAAGAGGAGAGGACAATGACTACGTGATAAACTATAACACAGGAGAGATTACGTTTACGCCTCGGATACTGATCACTAGATACAGCCGTATAGTTGCGGAATTCCAGTATTCAGATAGAAACTATGGAAGATCTGTGGCACATTTGGGAGGAGGAGCGACTAAAGGTAAGGTCACTATTTATGCTAATGCGTTTAATGAAATGGACCTCAAGTCTCAGCCTTTTTTGCAAAATCTAACAGGTTATGATAGTCTGCAAAACAAGAGTGCCTATGATATCCTGGAAGAAGCGGGAGACAGTCTAGCTTTTTTCTCCAATGCTAAGATTCAAAATGAGTTTAACACTGATCGAATTATGTATACTAAGCAAGACTTAGGTGGTGTTGACATTTTTGTGCATGCCCAAGATCCCAATGTAGCAGAGTCATTTTATGAAGTATCATTCAGCAATGTAGGAATTAATCGAGGTGATTATCAGCAAGCTCAAACTGCCGCAAACGGTAAAGTGTTTGAGTATGTCGGAGAAAACATGGGAGACTATGATCCTATTGAGATATTGATTGCTCCTAAGCGTTTGAACACTATGAATTTGGGCATCGTATTTAGAGACAGTTCGTCTGAAAGTGGACTAGAGTATTCTCTAAGCTCATTTGACAACAATAGTCTGTCTTCTCTGGATGACTCAGATAATCAGGGATTTGGAGTAAGGTTGTATCGCAAGTCAGAAAAGAAGTTGAGTGATTCATCCAATTGGACATGGAACAATCATGTAAGCTATGAACTCGTAAATGGAGGTTATACATATATAGAGAGATATCGAGATGTAGAGTTTGACCGAAAATGGAATAAGGTGCTCACTAATCCCAATTCATTTGCTCAGTTGACGCCTTCATTTGAACATATAGGAAACGCTAGTTTCGGTTTGAAGAAATCTAATTCAGAATATCTCACCAATACAGCTGCTTTATTTCTAAGGCCGGGTAACTTCTCTGGATTTTCCAATATGACAAAGGGCCAGTACCAATGGAATAAGCTTCGAATTTCTACATCACTTGAATTGATGAGTTCAGAGACCAATGTTGAAGATTCAAGTACGATAGATAATGATTTTTATAGTTTTAATGGAGCTCTAGAAAGGTCGTTTGGCAAGATGCGTACAGGAATAAGTGTGATAAGTGAGCAGAGTACATTTAGACTTGATTCATTGCAGAATCAGAGTTATGGATTTGAGATGTTTAAGGCCTTTGTAGGTAGTACAGATAGCTCTAGACTACGTTACAATCTGAGTTTGGCTCAACGATCGGATAGACTGCCCAAAAATGATGGATTTAGTAATTCTACATTAGGTCGAGATGTAAATTTTATGACGGCATACAAGTCAAAATCTGGGCAGCGAATGGAGTGGAATACCATTTATCGTCAGTTAGAGATTTTAGATACAACCTTGAGTAATAAGCCGATAGAGAATACTTTACAGAGTAGAGTTGAATTGAACCTTCATTTCTTCAAAAAGTTTATACGCTCTAGAACATTTTATCAAATAGGGACGGGACAAGAGCAACGACGAGAGTTTCAATACCTAAAAGTGCAGCCAGGAAATGGTATATACATGTGGAATGATTATGACAGCAATGGCTTGAAAACTTTAAATGAATTTGAGATAGCATCAGAACTCGATAGGCAAAGAGCAGATCATATCAAAATCTACACACCAGTGGCAGGATTCATCACCACACAAACCAATAAAATAAGTCAAACTCTACAAATTTCTCCTGCTGTGTTATTCAAGAAAAGTGGCTCTAAGAGGCCGTTTCTCTCTAGATTTAATAGTGTTTCAACGTTTATCCTGGACAAGAAGGTTCTACCTACAGACATCGTCGAATTCCTAAATCCAATACAAGAGAGTCAAAGTGATTCAGCATTAATAAATAATTCTAAGAATTTTCGAACTACGGTATTTTTCAATCGCGGTAATCCAAAGTATAGTTTTGATTACTCCAGAATCAATAGAAGCTCCAAGGTGCTATTGACAAACGGATTTGATAGTCGAGATAATCAAGAAAACATCGTAAATACTAGAGTTAATTTAGGCTCATTTTTCACCTTAAATTTAAAAGCCAAAGAAGGTACTAAACGCTACGAGAGCCAGTTTTTTTCGGACAATACCTTCCAAATCCGATATCGTGAACTTGAACCTCGTCTTCAAGCAGTTTTCAAAAAGATGTATCGCATAGAATTACGAGCTAAATATTTCAATGCATTGAACGATGAAATGTACGGGGGCGAATCTTCTACTAATTTAGAGATAGGTACGGATTTTAAGTACGCAAAGGCAACCAAAGGAACCTTTAATATTGGAGTGAGTTATATCAACGTTGATTACGATGGAAATACAAGTTCAAACCTTGGATATGAATTGCTCAGAGGCTTGCAAAATGGAGATAATGCAACTTGGAATCTTGGATATAGGAAAACACTAGCTAACAATATACAGGTAGTAGTCAGTTATGACGGTCGAAAAAGTGAAGACGCTCCCGTGATTCATATTGGGAGACTTGTAGCAAGGTATTTGTTTTAGGCTTTCCCCTTCTTTAGGAGTTTAGTTCCTTCTTTGCTTAGCGATACTATACGCTGTTTATAGAGGTTACCCAAAGCTTTTTTGAATGCTTTCTTACTCATTCCAAATACTTTACTGATTTCTGCAGGATCACTTTTGTCATGATACTTGAAGAAACCATCATTTTTGATTAGGATGTCAAGTACGCCTTGTGTTGCATTGTCTATTACGTTACGATATCCTTGTGGTTCCAGGACGATGTCTATTTTACCGTCGGTACGTACTTGCTTTACAAAAGCTTTTATTTCATCTCCTACTTGCACTCTTTTGTGCATATCAGACTTGAAAATTAGTCCTTGGTATTGCCCATTGACTATTACATTCATTCCTAGGTCAGATCTCTTGTAGGCAAGTATCTCTACTTCGTCTCCTTCTGCTACATCTAGATCCTCAGTGAATATAAAGTCCTCAATTTGAGCAGAACCTATCAGTCTACCAGTTTTTTCATCCAATAGGCAGAATACGACGTACCATTCTCCAGCTTCCATTTTGACTGGTTGCTCACTATATGGCACGAGCAGTTGTTTTACCACGCCCATATCCAGAAAAGCTCCAGCACGATTGACATCCATCACCTGTAGGTAGGCAAATGAGTCTAGCTGTATTTTAGGAGTTATGGTAGTAGCTACTTCTCTTTCTTCGTTGTCTAGATAAACAAATACATCTATTTCGTCACCTAGTTTTAGAGAAGGGCTAACATATACATTGGGTAGCAAAACTTCATTACCTTCTTCGTCCATCAAGTAGCAGCCATTATCTGTTGTTCTTGCTGCTTTCAGTTTATTGATTTTTCCTATCTCCATTGCGGTTGCAAAGGTAGAGCAAAACTTTGGACACTAAACCACAAGGTAGGGATTTAAGATTCGAGGATACCGATGCATTCAAATCGATCAAAAACACCGATGCCATGTGGTGCGTCAGCTAACTCTTTGGTCAGGTCTTGACCGGCCCAATGCTCATAGTGTTTTCCATTCTTCCAAAGTCTGCTTTCTGTCACATCATATACAAGACCAGCATAGCAAACCCAAATGGTAGCCTTGTCTTGTCCATTATTTAGACTCAATGCTCTTCTAGAAATTTTCGGTAAGTTGTTATCTTTATTGCTCACTGACTTATTTTAGCCCTCAATTTTAATCTGAATGCGTGTAAAAGTACTTATAGTATTGGTAATTGTGTACATCTTAGCTGCTTTTACGTGGCTCACGTTTTCGCTACTCAATTATTCGAATACAGATTACGAATTGAAAAATGATGTTCTTAAAGCTGGCTTAAGTGCTTGTACATTGCAAGTGATGCAAAATGCTAAGAATGGTAACTTAGGAACAGATAGCAGTACAAATTACTATTTAAAGCAACTTAAGCTAGATGTAGATAGTGCAGAACTTAATTCATTTATTAAAAGCCGTTTTCAAGG
>JBMYYN010000162.1:0-5358 GCA_049609445.1 Bacteroidia bacterium
ATGTCACCTCTACTCTTCCTTTTTCAAAGTAGTAGCGTTTTACTATTTCATATTCGATAAGCTCTTTGATTTCTTCTTTGTTTGTTTCCAAATCTGACTTTTTAGAGTTTTCTAAGGCTATGTGCAGTTTATCCAATTCCTCCTTTAGAAGTGAGTGGTACTTGTCTGCCTCAGCTTGCTTTACGAGTTTTTCAAGCTGCGTTTCTGTTTTAGTAGTATAGTCGTACTCCTTCGTAGCTAAGAATGTTTTGAACTCTTCGTACATTTCGTCTGTAACCTCAAAATCCATTGCTTCAGCGATGCTTTGATTTTTACTCCTGAAAAGGTTGGCGTATTTAAAAACTAGGTTGTTTTGAATCAAGCTTTGCGAAAGCTTGGAATAGGAGTGTCCTTTGATGTCAATATCAGGTTGGATTCCTTCTCCATCTATTACTTTTCGACCATTACGCGTGCTGAAATTCTTTTTGGCACTATCAGCTACTGCGATGGCTTTTCCATTCACCTTGTTTCCATAATCCAAGCGTTGGATTAGACGACCACTTGGTATATAGTATTTGGCCGTGGTGATTTTCATAGAAGTGTTGTAGGTCAGTCTTTTTGTGGTCTGAACGAGTCCTTTACCAAATGAGTTTCTTCCTATAAGCACAGCTCTGTCTAGGTCCTGAAGACTTCCTGAAACAATCTCACTCGCACTTGCAGATTTTCCATTGATGAGGATGACCAAAGGTATTTCTGTATCAACTGGTGCATTCAATGTAGTGTAGGTTCTATTGTCTTCTTCAAACTTTCCTCGAGTGATCACAATCGTTTCTCCTCTTGGAACAAAAACGTTCACAATATTGATAGCTTCATGTAGGAGCCCTCCACCATTATTACGTAGGTCAAGTACTATTTTTTGTGCTCCTTTGGTTTTGAGATCCACTATGGCATCTCTTACCTCTTTGCCCGCATTTGGGGTGAAGCCTGTGAGTTTAACATATCCAATGTTGTCTTCTATAATTCCATGGTATGGAACATTTTTCATCTTGATGTTTTCTCTTCCTATGGTTTTTGTGATTTTCCCTTCTCCGACTCTTTCAATGGTCATTTGAAAACTAGTGCCCGCTTTTCCCTTCAAGAAATCCGTCACTTCTGAGCTTTTCTTCCCTTTCATTGGTTTGCCATCTACTTCCAAGATTTTGTCACCCGGGAGAAGACCAGCTTCATGAGCGGGGAATCCATCTACTGGAGATTCGATATACACATAGTCGTCAATAGTACGTATGGTTGATCCTATTCCGGCATAAGTCCCGGTCACTTGGTAGCGATAATCCTCGGCTTGAGCTTCAGAATAGAAGTTGGTATATGGGTCCAAGGACTTGAGCATGCCATTGATTGCAGCTCGGATAAGTTCACCTGGTTTTACTTCATCTACGTAAGTTGTATTTACTTCTTTATAAACCTCGGCGAAAATGTCAAGGTTTTTAGATATCTCAAAATAGTCTTCAGCTTTGAAAGCTACTAGACCTAATCCTCCAAAAAGGAGTATAAAAATGTACTTCTTCAAAATGTTTTGTGCGTTGCACAAAAGTAACGAAAGAGATGGTTTGTATTGTCTGATACCTAATGTTTCGTCCAAATATGGATGAAAAAGGATAAGCGGGTAATTCTACTATTTTATGAGAAAATCAGGACAATCCACGTGCGATTTTACTAGCTCTTTCAGCTTGCTCTATGTGCCTCAGGTTGTGGTAAATCACGACTCTTAATGTATCTCCCAATCGAAGTCTTATCCATTTTGAAATTGAAATAGCTGTTTTGTTTGTAGTCAGGCTTACATTTCTTGATTCGTTTAGTAGATCCAAAATTTTGTTTTGATGCTCGATAAATGTCTTTAAAACAGTGTTGTTCAGTGAACTGCCAATGGGATTCATTGATTTGAATGTTTTCATTTTATTTAAATCTTCTTTTGGCAACATACTAGAAGCAAAGTAGTTACCAAGTACACCACTTTTGAAGTTAGATTCTGCTCCATGCTTAGAAGATTTAATGGATGATGAAATTTCGGGAATATAAAAATTGCCATATCTATTGAGATGATCAATACACTCTAAAACACTCCAACTCTCTGAGCTTGATTTATAGTTCAGCTCATTATCGGATAGGGATTGAAATTTTTCACATCGAGATATATTGCTGAGTGTCATCTCACGCAACTCAGCTAAAAGCAATTCACTTTTCATTGATTTAAATTGCTCAAAACTACCAATAATATTCGAGTGCAATGAAGTCAGTGAAGAAAAATAGCAGTTTTAAATTAGTCCTCTAAGGCACCGGGTCATGTCCGTGTTTCTTGCTCCACGGGTGACAGCTAAGTATTCGTTTGATAGCAAGGTATAGACCTTTTACTGGGCCGTGTTTTTGTAGAGCTTGTACAGCATATGTACTACAAGTAGGGGTGTATCTACAGGTCGCTGGAAGCATTGGTGATATGATCAGCTGATAGACTCGTATGGGAATCATCAGTATCAATACGAGAATGCTACTTATTCCTTTTAACAAATTCATCAATGGCCAAATTTAGGTTTTTGTTCAGAGAATCATAACTAGGTTTTTCTTTCCCAAGAAAGAGAATTCCTATAGCAAACTTCTTATCATCCATGATACTCTCATAGATTCGATGCTTTTCTTTACGATAGATGTCAGTTATTTGACGTTTTATACGATTTCGATCGGTGGCATTCTTAAACTTCCGCTTACCAACAGATACCATTAATTGGCAAGGGTAGGGCGTAAGTAAATCCGTATCTAAGTACGCCAACAAAATTGGAGGTTTGAAAATGCTTTTTCCTTTTTTCTGGAAAATAGCGTCTATACTAGCTTTGTGAGAAAGTTTCTCTAGCTTATGAAGTGTGTTAAGATTCCCCACAATTTTAGGGGATTAACGATTAGTGCTTGTGACGTGGTTCGTCAGAAACAGAAAGCTTCTTACGTCCTTTTTTACGACGTGCAGCCAATACTTTTCTACCGTTTTTACTAGCCATTCTTTCTCTGAAACCGTGCTTGTTTCTTCTTTTTCTTCTGCTTGGTTGAAATGTCCGCTTACTCATTGTTTATATCTTTATGACTTGACGTCGTGTTTTTCTTAAAAGGCTTGCAAAAGTAATACTTTCTTTAAAAAATACTATTCTATATTATTCGTTTTCTAAAATTTTCTTTGCTTCCGCCATTTCGTCCTTATGTTTTTGTCCTACAGAAGGGTAATTTAGGTTCAGAGATTCCAGTTTGTCCGCTACTATATTCGCTACTATTGCTCGCATAACAGGCTTACTGTCAGCTGGGATGACATACCAAGGGGTGTCTTGGGTTGCTGTTTTTTGAATGGCAGTTTGATAGGCATCCATGTACTTAGGCCACAACGCTCGTTCCTTCATATCACCAAAATTGAACTTCCAGTTTTTGTTTACATTTTCTATTCGCGACATAAATCTGGCTTTTTGTTCGTCTTTTCCTACGTTCAAAAAGAATTTTAATATGACTGTGCCATTGGCGACTAGGTGCTTTTCCCAACTGGCGATGCTCTCATATCTATTGTTCCAAAAATCTTCTGTAAGTTGAGAAACATCTGAAACACCAGGAATATTTTGACCAACCACATACTCTGGATGAACCTTACACACTAGTACTTCCTCATAGTGACTTCTATTGAACAAGCCAATCATGCCTCGGGAAGGTACTGCTTTGCTACATCTCCATAGGAAGTCATGATCTAATTCTAATTTGCTAGGAGCCTTGAAACTGGTAACTTGAAACCCAGCGGGATTTACACCAGTAAAGACACTGCTAACAGTACTGTCCTTTCCTGCGGCATCCATCGCTTGAAAAACACAAAGTACAGAGTGATTGTCAGAAGCGTATAGCTTTCGTTGCAGGTCATAGATGCGTTTATTGGCACTTTTTAGCAACTTTTTGGCTTCCTTGTCAGAAGATATACTTGCAGTGTAGTTTGTTGAGTGATCAGAGAGACTAAATTTTTGTCCCTGGGTTATTGTAATATTTGGGTCTGTTATGAAATCCACGTAACAAAAGTATTCAATTCGACTAAAGATGAAATTGCTAATAATTGAAGATGGATATCTAATAAACTTGGTATAAGTTTGTTTCCATGAAAGTTAAATTCTGCGGAGCAGCTCGTACAGTTACGGGTAGTAGTCATCTTATTACTACAGATAGAGGTACTAAAGTCTTATTGGATTGTGGTTTGTACCAAGGCAATGACCCAGATTTTGACGATTTTAATCATGAATGGGTTTTCAAACCTGAAGACATAGATGTCGCTATCCTAAGTCATAGCCATATAGACCATGCTGGAAGAATTCCGAAGTTATGCAAGGATGGATTTAAAGGAGATATCGTATGTACAAGTGCCACTAGAGATCTAGCAGCATTGATGTTGTTGGATTCTGGTTTTATTCAAGAGAAAGACAATGAGTGGCTAAATAAACGCAGAGCGAGAAAAGATTTGCCTCCTGTTCCTCCACTGTATACTGTGCCAGATGCTCAAAGAGCTATGGAGCAGTTCGTAGGTATAAGCTATGGCAGATGGTTTCGCATAGCCAGCGATGTGCAAGTACAGTTCAATGATGCAGGACATATTCTTGGGAGTTCTAATGTGACATTGAAAATAGAAAAGGATAATGGGCACTATGAATATGTTGGCTTTACGGGGGACATTGGAAGACCAGATAGACCTATACTCAGAGATCCGCAGCCTATGCCTGCATGTGATTATCTGATATGTGAATCTACATATGGAGGAAAGGAGCATCAAGGAATGCCCAATGACGAAGAAGACTTGCTCAAAGTAATTCATGAAGCGTGTGTTGTCAAAAAAGGTAAACTCATCATACCTGCGTTTTCAGTAGGACGTACTCAAGAACTCGTGTATATGATGGACAGATTGGAGACAGCTGGTAAGCTACCTAAGATTTCTGTTTATGTGGATAGTCCACTGGCGGTAGACGCTACAGAGATATTCATGATGCATCCAGAGTGCTACGACAGAGACATATTGGACTATATGCGTACGGACCCAAATCCTTTTGGTTTCAAGGGTTTGAAGTTTACTAAAAAAGTAGAACTGTCCAAGGCCATCAATACGAGGAATGAACCGTGTATAATCATATCAGCTAGTGGTATGATGCAAGCCGGTAGAGTAAAACATCACTTAAATAATAACATAGAGAGCGAACGAAACACAATACTCGTGGTAGGATTCTGTGCTCAGAATACACTAGGCCGAAGAATACGAGATGGAGCAGATAAGGTCAAGATTTTTGGAGTAGAGAAGGAAGTGAAGGCTAATGTAGTAGTGATGGA
>JBMYYN010000163.1:0-5348 GCA_049609445.1 Bacteroidia bacterium
CTCGTACATTTTGTCTACGTCTAATTACTATAACACTATGAAAAAAATATTTATCACTTCACTAGCTGTAATTTTTTGTATAACCCTCACCACAGCTCAAACACATACCATTAATTCTGGTACAACAGGAACTTTTGATTTTGATGCCTCTGGTGGTGGTGGTACTTTAGTGATAAGCCCAGGTGTTACGGCGACCTTAAGTTTTCAGATTTGGGGAGGCGGTGGCGGAGGTTCTACCCAATTAAGTGGTGCCGGAGGTGGTGGCGGAGGTTTCACTAGTGTAGCGTCATTCAGTCTTGGAGAAGGTAATTATACTGTGGTTGTTGGTTCTGGAGGTTCAGCTGGTAATCCAGGTGGATCATCTAGCATAAACGGCTCATCAGCTGGTGGTGGGGGAGCAGGTTCTGGGGCAACAGCAGGTTCCGGAGGGACAGGAACATATGCAGGAGGAAACGGGGGTGTTGGTACAGGTGCAGGAAACGGTTCTGGAGCAGGCGGTGGTGGATCATGCTCTACAACTGCCGGAGGAAATGGTGGTGCTGCAATAAATGGAAATAATAAGGCTGGTGGTGCTGGTGGAACAGGATGTAGTGGCACCGGCGGGGTCGGAGGTACTTCGTCTGGGGGATCTGCAGTAAATGGTGGAGATGGTTCTGGAATAGGCGGTGGCGGCGGAGCTGGAAATGATATTGCTGGAGCAACTGGTGGGACCGGTGCAGATGGACTTGTGAGAGTGATAGTAACCGTAGCTGTACCTGTTACATTTTCTTACTTTGAGGTTGAAGATAATATGCTTTCTTGGCAAACTGCTTCAGAAAGAAATAACGATAGATTTGAGGTGGAACGTAAGGTTGATGGATCAAATCAGTTTGAATTGATAGGTGTTGTGAAAGGAATGGGATGGTCTGACGAATTGATAGATTACCAGTTCGTAGACAAAACAAGAACAGTACGTGCTAATGTATGTTATAGATTAAAACAGGTAGATTATGATGGTAATTTTGAGTACAGTGATGCTGTATGTTCAAGTACTGAGGAGACTCAACCTTTAGAAGTCTTCCCTAATCCATTTAAAGATGAATTATATGTGCAAGGACTCGATGCAGATAAACAGACCAATATTAAATTGTTAAGTGTTTATGGAGAGGTATTGCTGAGCAAGGAATCAGATTTTCAGAGTCAGGTGAAATTAAATACATCAATGCTTGAACCTGGAACCTACTTCTTACGAGTAAGCGGTGAGGCACACAAGATAATTAAACGGTAACCACTTAATGATTAAGATATAAAAAAGGGGCTTGAATTTACTCAAGCCCCTTTTTTATATATGTTTTTTTGAAGATTTATTTAACGATAAGTTTCTGATTAAACACTCCTTCGTCTGTCGATATATTAACGATATAAGCTCCTACACTTAGTCCTCTAACTTTTATCGTTTCAGTAGCTGATACATCTGATGTATACACGACCTTGCCATTGATGTCTATTACGGAAACTTTAGCATTGGTATAACTCTCAGGTAGATTTACTTGGATATCTCCGCTGCTTGGATTTGGGTGTACTGAAGCTTCAATTTGTTTTAGAGACGGGACATCGTTTACAGGAGGTACGACAATTATAGAGTAATCCTCTACTTCTCCAGAGACTTGTCCGCACGTCTGCATATCTTTAGCATCGTATTGAGAAGAGACTCTCATTCTCGTTTTAGTGTTTAAAAGTGCTCCATCGGGCACAGTGAATGTTCCTCTTGCAACATGACTATTGCTTATAGAAGGGAAGATAATAGCTTCATCTTCAGAGAAGTCCGTGTCCCCATTATAGTCAATCCAAGCTATTACGGAGTCTACATCCCAATGATATTTTAGAGTTACGACCATTTCATAAGTTTCATCTTGAGTCAGTTCTATCTCTGTAGCGGTAAAGTCACCATAGTAATCTTGACCGCTGGTTTTAGTTGTGCCATTCAGTTCTACTTGCGTGATGTAGTCGCTACCTGTACCATTTCTACCTCGTGATTCACAGTACTTTTTCTCTTTGAGTTCGTAGTTGAAAATATATGATTCTGACTCTCCACTAGATGAAGTAGCCACTACTTGGAAGTAGATGAAATCACCTATATCTCCCGCATCAATTCCGGATTCAGATTCCCAAACATTCCCACTGGAGTTACTCATAGAGATTTCGTTATTCAGGGTTTGATTGTTGAGAGACCAAAGTACTTTGGCACTACTTATAGTATTGTCAGAGAGGATGTTTGAGGTCACATACTGTGATACCCCTTTTTTTGGTCTAGCCTCATCGGGTCGAGAAGTGATGCTAGTGTGTGTGATAGATGGATGGTTGTTTCTCCCTACTAAAGTGTATTCATACAATCCTCTTCCCCAAGTTGCAGCTCGAAGCGTATTACTGCCATAGTGTACCTTCAGGTCTTTCACAGTTACATTAGGAAGATTGTTGTCATACAGAGTCCATGTTGTAGAATTTTTACTCTTGTAATAGATTCCTATTTCTCCTCCTACGTACATGTACATGGAATCACTGTGATCCATTACGATTGTTCTTAGAGGCATCTTGTTGAGATTGTAGGTGATATTTGACCACGTACCACCTTGATCATAACTTACAAATACTTTTCGAGCATCATCTTGATACCTATTGAAAGTTACCATAATGGTGTTCTCATTTTTAGGGTCAAAGGCGATATCTGTCATCGTGTAGTTTGGGAGGTTTCCCTTGATATTTGTCCAAGTCTTTCCTCCATCTTTGGACAATCTGATATTGCTATTCCTAGAACATGCGATAACATCAGGGTCACTTTCAGCAATAGCAGCTTCTTTTATTATACCTATGCCCGGATTCCCAAGAAAGGACCATTGAGTACCAAATTTATCTCCTTTGTAAATAGAGTCACTGAAGTGGTAGACTACCATATCATTCAAAGGGTCTTGCAGCAGTGGTGCTTCCCAAGCAGATTTGTTAGTTCCTCCTTTTGGATTTCCTGTCCCTATGCGTGAAAGTCCTCCATTACGAGTGTAGTTTCGAGTTCCGTATTGCCAGCTCCCTATCATCCATTTATTATTCAGATTGTGCACGAGTGCCTCCATACCGTCTCCACCATTCCACTCTACCCATCCATTACTATTAAGTATGCTTGTGCCGTTGTCTTGTGATCCAGCCATATTCATGTCATAATCACCTTGACTGATGCCTACAGCATAAAACTCTCGTATGGCCGTTCCATCATTTAATGTGGTCCATGTGGCTCCATTATCCGTACTCTTAGCAAAATATCCATCAGTACCCACATAAAATGTCCCATTGACTGCTTGTGCACATCTCAGGTCAGCATGAATATATGCATTGTCTTGTGTTGCCCATTTCGTTTTTTGTGTGAATGTAGACCCACCATCAGTGCTGGCCATTAAATCGACATATCCATATATCATATTTTTTACGTCTGTATCGGATACCGCAAACCCACCAAAACAACTTTGGTCCGGATTCCCTAATTTGGTAAAAAACACACCATTATTTGCTGACTTGTATACATTGTTGGAAGAAGCCGCATAAATATGGTTAGGCTGATGAGCAGAAGTAGACAGGTAGATTCGGGCATTTGAGTTATTTGCAAAGGTTCCACCATTGCTAAAGCTTTGGCCTCTATTGGTAGATCTTTTTATAACATTTCTATCTGTGCCACTATTGTTATAGGCGTATATGTTGCTCGAGTTAGTAGGGTGAAATGCTACATCAGTAACGTTACCAGAAAGTGTTCGTGTCCATGAGCTTAAATTGTCTTCAGACATATACAGACCTTGTGAAGAGCACACAAAAACTTGATTAGGCTCGGTTGGGTGGTAGGCTATTTTGTATATTCTCTGATTACTTCCTAAACCTCCCCATCTCAGTTTAGAAGGATTAAATGCAGATTGGCTCCAAGTAGCACCACCGTCAATACTTCTATATATACCGTGTGTATTGGCATTGCCTCCTTGTGCTACAGCTATGAGAATTTCATTATTGTTTTGCGGATTTACAGAGAGTGCTGGCACGCCAGAGGCAACTAAGCGGTCGGTAGTATTTTCCCAATTAGTGCCACCATCTGTGGTTCTCCAAAATCCACCACTCCTACTTCCTACGAAAAGATGTTTGTCATTGGCAGGATCTACCCAAAATGTTTCAACGCGTCCTATTCCTGGTGAGTAGTGCGACGTCACATTATTCGCATCCCAAGGTCCTAGCTCTACCCATCCATTATCAAATGAGGTTTTAGTCTTGGTTCTATCCGAGTAGGTATATAATTCTTTATAAGCTTTAGATACTATAAGATGATCTACACTGGCTCTATCTCCAGACGGAGCATACTTGCTTTCATTTTCATTTCTCCATCTTTCGAATCCTTTCCATCCGCTTCCTTTTCCTTTTCCATTTTCGGAGAAGTAGGCTTCTGCCGCTTCTACTACGTCATAAAAATTATAGGAATAATCGTCCATCATTTCACGGTACGTAATGGACTGTGCTTTGGACTCTGTGGATATAAAAGAAAGTGTAGCGAGAAGGACAATTGAGGTTAATATTAGTAATGATTTTTTCATTTCGTAACAAATGTATAGGATGAGACGCAAAAACGATAGTTTAGTTTTCGTGTAAAGTCAAAGCACTGCAAGATTCTTTATCTAGCAGTCCTATGGTTATCAATTTTGAACCGTTTGTAAATAGAGGTTTTCTATTTTTAAAAAAGATGTGAAACTTTACATTAACAATAACTTCAATTAAATGATTATGAAAACAATTAGAGCAAACCTATTCTTACTTATTTTGATGATGCTAGTTCTTCCTAATTGCAAGGATAAAGAGGCTGTGACAACTGACAGACTGGACTCATCTAAAACCAATAATACGGATAAATACGATCCATCTAAGTTAAATATCGACATAGGACAAAGCACAACAGTAAGTGTAGCAGGACTTGTGTTAGATGAGAAAGGAAACCCTATATCTGGAGCAGAAGTAATACTCTTTTCAGATGTTACAATGACAGATGATGACGGAAAATTTGTGTTTTTTGAGAAAGGAGCTTATTCAAATCATGCATATGTAAAGGTGATAAAAGAAGGATACTTAGTGGGAAGCAGAGCATTCATTCCTATTCCCGGGATGAACAATGTGGTGATAAAAATGCTCTCTGCTAAAACTGTTGGGAGCTTTGATTCTAATGCAGGTGGAGATGCTTTTTTTAAAGGTGTATCAATAAAATTTAAGTCAGGTTTTATAACTTCAAGTGGAAGTAAGTACAACGGAAAAGTAACGGTTAAAGCTCGTTACTTAGACCCGACAGCAGAAGATAT
>JBMYYN010000164.1:0-5324 GCA_049609445.1 Bacteroidia bacterium
TCTTTACGTAATGTAAAGTTTTTAAAGTTCCTGCGTCCCCAAAATCTAAATTAGGTGTTTTATATCGTGCATTTATATTTTGCGTAGAACCATTTAATAAAAAAGAATTACCTGTATCATGATTATAAATGTAGCCATCTTTATCACCATGATAAACTCTTTCTACAAAATTAACGTCATACCCTGAAACTAATCCAAAAGCTTGAATGCCTTGAGTTTCAGACCATTCGTAACTTTGTCCTCTAAATGTTCCTATAATTCCTTTAGCAGTAGCAGGTGATGCTGTTGGTGCAGAATAAAATAATCTGTATTGAGACTTAGATCTAATTACACAACTTGTTATAGTGTAACTATTTATATTATTAGCTATATCAGAAATAATAGATTGTATTTGTCTTGATACAGAACTTAGCTCGGTATCGCCAATACGCGCTGTACCTGCTACTGTTCGTATACCGTCCGGTGCTAAAAAAACTAGATCACCACCAATTTCTTGAATGCTATATCCGCTTAAGCAACCTACGTTTTCTGCAATAGGATCTATTCTTATATCTGAAGAACTATTTATATTTATAAGTTTATGCAGTGAGTGTTGAGAAAATACAATAAGATCTTCTCGGAATCCTTTTATTCCTATTACTTGATCAGATATAGTTACAGAGCCTGCTCCTGTTCCTGTAAAATCTGTAGGACTATTGTAGGCACTGTAATATACAGTGTTTAAATTATTTTCTACTCCTGCTGCAATTAAATGGTGATCATGTATAGTTATATACTTAACACCATTAGTAGCATCTACTTGAACTGTTTCTGCAAAAAAAGTACGGGTGCTTAATGCACCAGTTCCTTCCATTCTAAAAACATAAAGAGTATTAGCACCGTCAGCAATAACTACTTGTCCGTAGTCAAAAGCTGCACCTTCAAAATGAACAAACTGACATTGCCCTTGTCCAGTTCTAGTTAATACACTTCTGCTTGTAAAAGTAGAATAATTATCACCACCATTAGCTACACTACTTCTATTAATTTGTAGCCAAGTAATTCCATCGTTACTAAAAAATATGTCTGTACCAGAACAAACTATAAGTCCGTCTGCATACACAAAGCATCCTAAAACAGTATTACTGCCATTAGGACTAGTTGCAGAGTCTCCACCATAAGGTGTGAAACCATTTACTCTTCTATAACCACCATCGGGGTCTACTTCAAAATTTAAAAGCTCAGTAGCAAACCCCGGCTGTTGCAGCATTTGAAACTGATTTAAGTTGGTGTTTAGTCCACCTTGACATGATAAACCAAATGGTTGCATAGTTAGTCGAACCTGACTCTATCGTCACTTATAAAAGTAGGCACAGTACCTATTAGGTTTTCTCTCATGCTTTTTAATCCTTTCCTATAATCCTCTAGAGCAAATGCAGCCATTTGAGGATTATCTTTAAACTGATGTAAATAATATCTAGCTTTGGAAAGAACTACTGTTTTATAAATATCAGGAAAAACTATAGCGTCATCATGCGCTGAAAGCTGAGTTGGTAAATCATAAGCAAAGAAATAAACTTTATAAGTTTTATCTGGTATAGGACTTAGCCCAAACTTTCTAGCATCGGGACTACGTATAACAAGATTTGGTTCTCCACCTACAGCTTGATCAGCATCGTCAGCATTTTCTGAAGCCCTTCTAAAGTCTTTCCACTTTTCTGTGGTCATGAATTTTAAATTCTTAGAAACGTAAGGGGCTGACTCCCCAGTAACTCCTATAGTTGTTAAATAAAAATTATCCCAATCTATAGAGCCATAGTCAGTTGTAATATCTGAACTAGCTTCTTTTAATTCATACCACCTAGTTCCTGCTGTAGTTTCTACAACAACATTACCATAGAACGGATCTGTTGCTCCGCTTTCACCTGTAGCCAAGAAAGGCCATTGAGGTTCTTCATTTACTATGTCCAAGTATGCACGATTGATACAATCTTTAGCGTGTTGTTGAATACCAATAGCATCACTAAAGTTTGCAGAAGTCAGAACAACTTCATTAAGCTCCCTTAGCAATTCATTTGATAATTGTAGAAACGTAGTAGCCATTAATCCTTTTCTCTATGATTTGTAGGATTGTCAGGATTTCTAAAAATCCTATCGTAGTTATCGTCAAACTTTTTCTTATCTTCTGCCCGCATATAAGGCGAACGAATCTTTACTTTTTTATTAACATTGAATCTTATTGGATTCTTTTCACTTCCGATTTGTGGCATTTACATTCTCCATAAATTAAAGGGGGCCATATTTCAGACCCCCGATAATCTTAGTCGATACCGTAGAATGCGGATACCAGAGCTTCTGGACGCAGTACCTTGGCTCCATAAACATGGAGGCCACGTACAATGTCACCAAAGCTGCTTGGATCACGAATTACTTCAGTATTAACGATGGTCTGAGCAGTACAGGTAGATGAGATGTGACCAGCCAGACACTTACCAGCAGCATTACTAGTTGCGGCAATGTTGTTAGTCTTGTACATATCAAATCCACGTAGCTTGCCAGAAGACACCAAACCGTTACGGATTGAGCCTTGACCTGCGTTGTAATCAACAGACAGAAGTTTAGAGTTGCTTTGTACAAGCTGCTCATAGAACTCTGGATTCGCTAGGAACCATCGTCCTTCTTCTGGTACATTCTGCTCATCCAACAAACGTGCCATGTGAGAAAGCACATCAATTGGATCATGCTCAGAAGCACCAAAACCAATGTCAAGATTACCAGTACCGTCAAAAGTACCAGCAGCAAGGTCAGTTGCATCGTCAGAACCCAAAATGTGATTTGGGCTAGAAGCAGGCACACCTGCGAACATAGTAGCAATAACGCCTTCATCAAACGCATCACGCAAAGAGTATGCTGCGGAAGAAGCAGCTACTTCGCGGAAGTTTACGTGAGACATATTAGTTTCAATGTCATCAACGATAAACTTGAAAGCATTCGCTGTATCGACAACCAAGTTTACTTCTTGGTCGGTCAACTTAGTTGAAGTTACGTCTTGACCACGCTCATACTGATAGACAGTAATGGTTGGTTCTTTGATGATCCTTACAGAATCTCCGTAAGCAGAAATCTCCCCAGCATAATCAGTGTTAGTGATTGCCTCGGCTACAGAAGCCTTACGGAAGAAATTCAGTACTGTCTTGCTATAAATAGCAGGAAGGAAGTACGAATTGGTTTGTCCTGCTACGGAGTTCGCAAAGTTAGCATCGGTATCCGTTGTCGGTTCAAAATATCGGTCAGATTGATTATAAGCCATTGTAATATCTCCTTAAGCTTATCTCGCTATTCTGCCCTCTGATATAGCTTGATTAATTTCCTTTTCGTATTTATCAAACTCATCAACGGACATAGCAGCAATTTCTCTTTCTGTCCAAATCTTAGGAGCTTTCGCATCCACTGCTGTGGTTTTAGTAGACACCATATCAGCAGCAGATCCACTTTCCTTTTCTTTGGACTGCCTCTTTTGTGGTGACTGAGCAATACCATTCTCCATTTTGTAGAGGTCAATTGCACGACTAGCTAAAGTCCCATCACTACTATTTGAGTAAATCCATTTTTGTATGTCTTCAGGCTGAGACTTTGCCCACTCATGAAACTCTTCAGAACCTCTGATTTCTTCAAAGTCAGGATGGTTCTGTTTTAAAATAGCTTCAGCTTCACGTTTCATAATTTCAGCTTCACGTTCTTGTAAAGCAGAAAGTTGTTGGTGTAGCTGTTCTGTTTGAGTTTCACTTTGCAAATGTGCAATAGTTTCAACTGTTTCGTACAGATCTGGATTTTTAGCTTTAAACTGCTCTAGTTCTTCCAGAGTTTTTGGAGCTTGATACTTTGGTTCCTTTGCAGCAACCTCGGCAATTAACTCTTGCTCCTTCTGTTTAAACTCAGCAATCTTGCTATCGTAATGTTTCTTTAGATCGTCATACCTTTTCTTATAATTAACATCCTTAGAATTTTTTTGAGGGGGCCGTTCTTCTGGCGTAGCCTCTTCCTTGGATTGTTGTGGTGCAAAGAACAAACCATCTGCGCTCTCCATTCTAGGAGCATCGCTTTTATGCCATTCTTTATTTGCGTTATAAGGATTAGGTTTCTTTTCCTCCACAGGATTAGTCTGTGCTTCAGTCATAATAATATCTCCACGGGGCTTGAGAGATTTAAAAGGTAGCCATTACAATAGATTATTGTACGGATAATCTATCTATGGTGCTTTTACTTCAAGGTAGCCGTTATCGTTGTCGAACATTAAGACTAGGCATTTGATTAGCATTTATCATAGCGTCATTTACTATGTCTCCTGCTACTTCTCTGCCATTGTCTTTCCTCATTAAACCACCGTCATAAGCACGTTCAGCCTCATCCATCATTCGTTGGAGGTTGTTAGCACCTAATTGATCAGTGGCCTTTCTAGTGAATACAAACTCACCGTCAGACAATCTGGCGGGTATTGAGTCTGATACACCAGTTCCCGGCCCTGCAACTTCACCAGAGCCAGTAAACTCAGAAGCCGTAACCACAACCTTGTCAAAGATCATACTTAGTTGAGGATCGGTTTCTAAAGCATTCATTAAATAACTTTGTTCTTCTTGTGATAAAGCTTCATTCATCACATAGTCGATGTACTCATCTTCCATTTGTTCGTCTGGAAGTTGTGAAGCTTCTACTGCCGCCATTTCTTCTGGCGGTATATTTGGGTAAGTGTCTACAGGAACTTCACCACCCTCTTGGAATACACCACGCCCTTTAAGAACATCAGCGCGTGTAACTTGTCCATCACCTGTTAAGTCTGGAAACTCACCGCCTTCTGCTTTACCTTTTCTTTCAGGAGGAGACATAAGACTATCTTTTGGTGCAGCAACAGCTACAGTTACAGCAACTTCAGGTGCAGCCATTAGTGAACTTTTTTTCTTACGGTTCTTACGTCTAGTCTTACGGCTCATGATTATTTCCTGTGTACTTTTTGTATTTCAAAGTTAGCTGACTTACTAGCTCCACGATGAGGCTTAAATCCATCTTTAGGATCTTTCATTAATTTGTAGCCTTTACCATTTTTCATCCAGTGATAACCTTCTGGAGCTTTAACTTTCATTATCGTTTCCTGTACTTTGCTGTCTTCTTTGCTATTTTCTTTGGCTGTTTAGAATGTTGTTTACCTTTAGCCGTGTCTTCTCTTTTCTTTTTAGTTGTAGCTGCATACTCACTGGCTGACAAAGACTTAATAGCTTTTTCTGGCAAGTATCTTTCGCCTGTCTTTGCACTGGGCTTTCCAGACTTAGTACGCCATTTCTGCTTAGTCC
>JBMYYN010000165.1:0-5307 GCA_049609445.1 Bacteroidia bacterium
TGGAGCTGCTTGTTATTCCATTTTACATCATATATCTGATAGAGTATGTCGTCCTTCTTATTGTCTACAGAGATCACGACAAGGCCTACAGAAACATCAGCTTCGAGAAAGAAGCTTATACCAATGACTCCAACATTACTTACCTCAAGACTAGACCTATTTGGGCTATGTGGCGTTCTGAAAAAAGCTAAAAGTGATAGATTATCCTTGTGATATAAGCCGATGTGTCTGTACTCATAAGCGGTCCCACTATGTACTCTTCTACTACCGGCATTATTAGCGTTTTGTCATTGGCATCGATCCACTGACTGAGTGCTATATGACCTGAATAGCTTGCCGTATTGCCCCCTACGATAGTAGCCTCTATCCTATCAGCACCTACTAGCATATCCAGACTATCTACGCGTATAGAATCCATGTCCACAGATTGCATTTCAGAAATAGGCACTGCCGCAGCGGCCGTTGTTTGACCATTTTCTTCGTCCCAGTCATAGTACAAACCTCGAGCTGGTCCGGTAGGAGTGTGCCCGTTAGTCTGCAAGTAATTGTAGATACGCTTATAGGATGTTTCGAAAAACTCGGCCATGTCAGACATAGGTAAGTCATCTACTCTTACCAATGCATATTTAAGTCCAAACTGTTCTGCAATCACCACTTCTCTTTCCGATTCAATAGACGCTTGAACAAGCTTACTCTCTACTTGGCTTTTAAGATTTTCAAGCCCAGTATCAAAATCACTTCCTACCCATTTTTCGATGAACAAATTGAGAAGAGATGCAGGGTATGATCTATTGGATACGAGTCCAAATGTCACATCTGTATACACTTCATTCTCATCAAGAATCATATATCCATCTGCGGATGATTCTCCAAATCCATTATTAAAGGTATATCGAACATCAATCCGTTCGTTTTCTTTCAATTCTAAAACATCTGTTCGTCCAGATCCTACATCAGGATTTTCAGAAGCATATGTAAATCCATACCTGCTATCTCCTTTGGTACCGAAATACTCTCTCACCTGGAGTGTATCCTTAGAGTACCATGCGTCCCAATACTTCCATTGTTTTACGTCTGAGAGTTCCTTGTAGATAGTTTCTGAAGGGGAATCTATGGAGATTCTTCGTTCTACTATCTTTTCTGAAGGGGAAAAAACAGCAGCAAGTAGGGCCGCACATAGCATAATGACAATGAAATACAGAGTTCCTTTTACAAATTTCATAACAGATACTTTATTCAAAAATAGCTCAAAATAGATGTACCGCTACTCAGACGTGGTACATGCCATCAAGAAGTATAAATTTGCAGTTCTTTTAAATCACTAAGTAGAAAAAAACAATGAATAAACTATTTATAGCTATCGCTAGCCTTATGATCTTAGTTGCGGCCTGCTCACCTGCTGAGAAGCAAAAAGAAGAAACATCAGAAATGGAAACTGCAACTGAAACTGTAGTAGAAGAACCTGTCACAAGCCAAGAAGTGATATCACCTGACACATTAACAAATAACAACACAAATAATACAAACATGGAAAACGGACTTTACGCCAAAATGAGTACTTCAAAAGGAAGTATTCTAATCAAACTTGAGATGGAAAAAACGCCTCTAACAGTTGCCAATTTTGTTGGATTAGCAGAAGGAAAAATCAAAAACTCTGCAAAAGACTTAGGTGTACCATACTATGATGGTCTTGTATTTCATAGAGTGATTCCTGATTTTATGATCCAAGGTGGTGATCCAGATGGTAGAGGTACTGGAGGACCAGGATACTCTTTCAAAGACGAATTTCACCCAGATCTAAGACACACTGGACCAGGTATACTGTCTATGGCTAATGCGGGGCCAGGTACTAACGGTAGTCAGTTCTTTATCACACACGTAGAGACTGCGTGGTTAGACGGAAAGCACAGTGTTTTTGGTCATGTAGTAGAAGGAATGGACGCAGTGAACTCTATCGCTGGCGGTGATATGATCGAGTCTGTGGAGATCGTAAGAGTAGGAGAAGCTGCTGAGGCTTTTGATGCTGCTAAAACTTTTGCTGAATTAAAGTAATGCTTACCGTAGATTCTTTTGATTTCGATGGTAAGAGAGCTCTCATCAGAGTAGATTTCAATGTACCGCTGAGTGACAGTTTAGAAATCACCGATGATAGTCGTATCACCGCTGCACTTCCTACTATCCAAAAAATACTCAAAGATGGTGGATCTGTAGTCGTGATGTCACACCTAGGTAGACCTAAAAATGGACCTGAGAACAAGTTTTCTCTCATCCACTTAGTACCTTATCTAGAAAGAGTAACTAAAGCTACTGTAGAGTTTTCAAACGACTGTATCAGCGAGCAAGCACTGAACATGAGTAAGTCCATAGAGCCGGGCACTATTCATGTTTTGGAAAATCTCCGTTTTCACAACGAGGAAAAAATGGGTGATGCTTCGTTTGCACAGAAGCTTGCACAACATGGCGACATCTATGTGAATGATGCCTTTGGCACAGCACATAGAGCACATGCATCTACATCTATTGTCGCACAATTTTTTGAAGAAAAATGCTTCGGGTACTTGATGGCCAATGAGGTGGCTAATGCTAAAAAGCTGATGAGCAACCCTGAGCGTCCATTTACAAGCATCGTAGGTGGAGCTAAGGTGAGCGACAAGATTCTGATCATCGAGAACCTACTAAGTATAGCAGACCATATCATCATCGGTGGTGGAATGGCGTATACGTTCAAAGTAGCTCAAGGTGGTACTATAGGAAACTCTCTGTTCGAAGAGGACAGAGTACAGACCTGCAAGGAAATACTAGAAAAAGCTGCTGCAAGCGGTGTACAAATACACTTGCCGGAAGACAGTACTGTTGCGGATAATTTTAGCAATGAAGCTAATGTGAAGCTATGTGATAGTGACAAGATAGAAGATGGCTGGATGGGTCTAGATATAGGAGAAAAAGCCGTAGAGGCGTTCTCTAGTGTCTTGATGAAGTCCAAAACCATTCTTTGGAACGGACCAATGGGAGTTTTTGAAATGAGCAATTTTGAAAATGGTACCAAGTCTGTGGCTCAAGCAGTAGCAGATGCTACTAAATCAGGAGCTTTCTCACTCATTGGAGGTGGAGATAGTAGTGCCGCTGTGAAGAAGTTTGGATTTACAGATGACGTGAGCTACGTATCTACCGGTGGTGGTGCTTTGCTAGAGTTTTTTGAAGGAAAAGAGCTACCGGGCATAGCTGCTATAGAAGCATAGAAAAAATCATTCATATAAAAATAATGAAAACGGAATCTCAAATGAGATTCCGTTTTTTTTTGCTCAAACCAACTGCCTAGTCCAAACGGTACAGAACACATTCATCCTTGACAGAAAAGAGAGTAGCGTAATAAATCCAAATACGTATCTTCGAAGAGTGGCGTTTATGTTCATGTTGAAGATAACTAGGAACGGACAACGAATCGACTTAAAAAATTGTCGAAAACAACGGCATACATCGTACCGATAGTGATCGTGTATGATTCATGTTATCGATGACGGTAGAATAAAAACAACCTCCATAAAAAACGAAAACGATGCATTATTTAGAAAACACTTTTACAATACTCAATTACACATTTTATATAGCACTTCTGGCATCGCTAATTGGCTACATACGAACAGTTTGGTTTATAAGTATAGGCTATACTTTAAGTGTTTTTTGTATGAGTCTTTTTCTTTTGTTTTTCCATACACAGTATTTCAATACATTCAATTGGCTTCAAATCTCATTATTGGGAATATGGTCATTCAGACTAGGTTCTTTTCTTATAAAAAGAGAATTAAATAGCAACTATACTAAGACTGTAAAAGACCAAACAGACGCTTCTCAAAATCAATCTTTCTTTGTGAAAAGTCTAATTTGGATAGGAGTATGCTTACTTTATGTTATGATGTTTTCTCCGGCAGTTTTTACTCTTCAAGAACCTTTATACCTTAAAGAGTTTAATCTATGGATAGTTTATTTTGGTGTGTTTATAATGGCGTCAGGTTTAGGAATAGAAGCTCTTGCAGATAGACAAAAATGAGTTTTCAAATCAAAGAACCCGAAGCAATTCTGCAATACAGGATTATACAAATGGGTCCGTTGTCCCAATTATTTAGGCGAAATATTATTTTGGACTGGCAATATGATTATTTCTCTTCCATTTTTGAATGCCTGGTGGCAAGTGCTTCTGGTCGTTGTAGGTTGGATTTCTATTCTATTGATAATGATGGGTTCTACCAAACGATTGGAAAAAAGCCAAAAAAAGAGATACGGAGAGGACAGTAGTTTTCAAAATTATATAAAAACTGTTCCCGTTTTGTTTCCGTGGCTCCCTATATATTCACTCGAAAAAGTAAAAGTATACTTAGAATAGAATTGGAAAAAAACCAGTTAAGAGAACGCAGATAAAACTATAGCCCTCATTCGGTCGTTATAGTTACAATATGAATACGCTTGCCGGAATTAAACACTGGAAAATTGAACAAACATTATTTAATAAATACATCTATGACCCAAATGAATTTCATACTACTAGCAATACTAACAATTATAACTTCTTGTCAAGAAGACAATGAAGACACACAACCTATAACCGAAGTGGAAATTATGTATACGATGCCAGAAGAAAACGAAACACACGAAGGAACTTGGCTGCAATGGCCTCACCATTATCAATATGGAGTCGCTTATAGAAACAGCTTAGACGCAACTTGGGTTAGCATGACAAGTGAATTGGTCGCCAGCGAAAACGTTCATATAATTGCTTATAACCAAACTGAAAAAGACAGGATTATTTCACTATTAACCAATGAAGGTGTTTCATTGACAAGAGTTGATTTCAAACTATTTGAAACAGATGATACTTGGATTAGGGATAATGGTCCGATATATGTCAGAGATAAAGACGAAAATTTAGTGATTCAAGATTGGGGTTTTAATGGTTGGGGAAATAAAACTGATGACTTAAGTGGTTTACTAATCCAGTCAGATAAATGCAATGAAATACCTTCAAAAATTGCTTCAGATCAAGGAAGAACATTAATAAACCTCAACTCTGAGATGATCAATGAAGGTGGCAGTATAGAGATAGATGGAAATGGTACTTTGATGGCGTGTAAAAGCTCAATACTGAACAAGAATAGAAACCCTGGAATGAGCCAGGAAGAAGCAGAAATAATTTTTAAGAAGTATTTAGGCGTGGTAAATTTTGTTTGGCTTGACGGACAAGCTGGATTAGAAATTACAGACCAACATATAGATGGTTTTGCACGCTTCGGTAATTCTACCACTATAGTAACA
>JBMYYN010000166.1:0-5245 GCA_049609445.1 Bacteroidia bacterium
CAGGTATCAAACCTAAGTACCAGAATACCAATGATACTGAAAGGTAAGTTGATATCGCAAATACATCCCAAAGTAGGGGAGAGTTAAAGTTTACCCAAAGAGAACCAAACGCATTAGGAAGTGGAAGTGGCCAGTAACCTAACCATACACGACCCATGTGGAACATTGGAAATATAGCTGCACAGAAAACGGCAAAAATTGTCATTGCCTCGGCAGATCTATTGATACTCATTCTCCATTTCTGTCTGAAAAGTAAAAGGATAGCAGAAATCAATGTTCCTGCGTGTCCGATACCTACCCAAAATACAAAGTTGGTAATATCCCAACCCCACATTACTGTCTTATTTACGTTCCAAGTACCAAGACCTTCCCAAGTAGTCCAAGTAAGTGTCACTACTAAAACTAGTAATAGAATTAGAGCTATTGCAAAACCTAATTTCCATGCAGAAGTTGGTTTGTTTTCAATAGGTCTACAGATGTCTTCTGTGACATCGTGATACGTTTTGCCACCGGTTACCAGTGGCTTTCTAATATCTGCTGAATACATACTATTAATTAATGAGCGTTATCGTTAGTGGTTTCTTTATTGTTTCTAATCTTAGTCATATACTGAATACTTGGTTTCACACCCAATTCTTCAAGTACGTGATAAGATCTGTCATTTGTGTAAAGTTTTGAAATTTCACTGTTTTTGTCGTTTAAGTCACCAAAAACAATCGCGTTAGATGGACAAGTTTGAGCACAAGCAGTAGTGAACTCATCAGAGTTTAATTTACGGTTTTCTCTCTTTGCTGTAAGTTTTGCAGTTTGTATTCTCTGAACACAGAAGCTACATTTTTCCATAACACCTCTAGAACGAACAGTTACATCTGGATTGATGACCATCTTACCTAAATCATTGTTGAAGTGGTAGTCAAACTTAGAGTTATTGTTATACTTAAACCAGTTGAATCTACGCACTTTGTATGGGCAGTTATTACCACAATACTTAGTACCGATACATCTGTTATATGTCATTTGGTTTAGACCCTCGCTACTATGTGTAGTTGCAAGTACAGGACAAACAGTCTCACAAGGAGCATTGTCACAGTGCTGACACATCATTGGCTGATGAGCTACTTTTACATTTTGATAGTAATCATATGCGGTCTCCTGATTTTCAGAAGCGTCTGAGTATGCATCCATTGTTTTCTCCTTAGTCATATACTGACCTGCTTCCACAGTTTGAGTACCACCATGAACAAATGGAGGATGAACTTCTTGTGTTTTTGGAGCCTCGAAGCTATAGTATCTGTCGATACGCAACCAGTGCATCTCTCTTCTACGTCTAACCTCATCTCTACCTACTATAGGAACATTGTTTTCAATGCTACAACTAACTATACAAGCACTACATCCAGTACAAGAGTTTAAGTCAATGGCCATAGCCCAATGATGTCCCTTGCTATAATCGTAGTCATCCCAAAGAGAAATTGGTTTTGGCTTGTGAACGTGAGAACCAGCTTTTGGATCTGCATTGTATGCATCTAAAGTAGCTTCTCTAATGATATCTCTACCTTCTATAGAGTAGTGAGTTTGTGTGATTCCAAATTCATGTTGTCTTACACCTGCTACTTTTTCAATAGTAGCACTATTGATAGTGTAGTTAGCAAAACCAGCTGAAGTGTCAACCATTGGATAAGCATTCTTACCTAAATCTTTAAGATCATTGGTGACAGATTCTGGAAGTACTCTTCCAAAACCTAGAGCTATACCATATGTTGATTTAGTTTGTCCTGGCTGGATTAAAACTGGCAATTCAATTTTTCCATTCACACTTACTACATCACCGTTTTCCCATCCATTTGCTTTAGCATCTGGCATAGAAACGCTTAAGTAGTTGTCCCAAGTAACTTTAGAAACTGGATCTGGCATTTCGTGAGCCCAAGGAGTATTTCCATAAGCACCATCTCTTACACCTACTTTTTGGTATAAAAGAATTTCTGATTCAGCTCCTTTTCTTGAAGCTAATTTATCAGCAGCTTCGTTTCCATTTATAGTTAGTGAAGGAACACTAGAAGATGTACTATTATCTACAACTCCTTTTTCGATTGCTTTGTTGAAGTCTCCACCTATAGCAGATTCAAAAACACTCTTAGTGTAATTGTATGCGTGTGATAATTCTTTTTTGTCAGAAACGTCAGCACCTGACCAAGCTAATAGTGAGCTTGCAGAGTGTCTTCCATCAAATACCGGAGAAATAGTTGGTTGAGAGAATACAAATCTACCGCTGTAAGGCTCTCTTATATCCCAGCTTTCGAGTGGGTGTAGACCAGTTGCTATGTGTGTAGCATCTAATGTCGTTTCATCTTTAGTTATAGCAGTACTGATTCGCACAGGAATTTTAGCAAATGCTGCTGCTGCTCCGCTATGTGAGTATACAGGATTAGCATCTAACGTGATTACTGCTCCGTATTTCCCAGCATTCTTTACAAATGCATCAAATGATTTCTCATCAGCACTTTGACCTTTGTAGTAATTTGTTGTATCAATTGTAGAACCATAATTGTTCAACATCATATTGATAGCATTTACAAGCATTTGGTCATCTTTATTGTTGCTACCACATACAACTAAACTTCTACCGTTAGCAGCTTTAAGCTCATCTGCTACAGTCTTCATGTTGTTACCAGCTACTTCCATCCCTTTATGCGGAGTGTTTCCTCCTAGCTCTCTATATAGTGCTATAAGGTGTTGCCCCACATTAGACATTTTGATTGGATATCTAACATCAGCATTTGAACCTGTAAGAGACATTAAAGACTCAAACTGGTAGTGCTTAGACATCTTACCATCTTTAGGCACTCTGTTTTTGCTGTAGTCAGAGTGAAACTTAACAGGACTTATCCAAGTACCTAAGAAGTCAGCACCAAAACTTACGATAACGTCTGCTTTGTCGAAGTTATAAGCTGGAATGATAGCTTGTCCAAATGAAGCTTCACTAGCACGAGTGATGCCAGAATATGAAATAGGCTCATAAGCTATTACATCAGTGTTGCTGTATTTAGCTTTGAAATCCTCAATAGCTTTATTAGTAACTAAACTAGAGCTTCCGTTAGTGATAACAGCTATAGACTTACCACTTGAAGCAGTTTTGTCTAACGCATTAACGATGTCTTTATCAAGGTCAGCCCAAGCAACTGTCTTACGACTTCCTGCTTTCATTGCTCCTTTTAGACGATTCGTATCATATAAAGAAAGGATAGCTGAATGGCCTAAACCATCTAAACCTCCTCCAAAGTATTCAGCCTCTTTGTTTGGCTCAAACTTGATAGGTCTACCTTCTCTTACTTTTACTAAAACTGGAAAACCTTCAGAATGACTCACCGAACTACTTGCGTAGTAAAGTGGCATACCTGCTGTTACGTTTTCAGGTTTTTCAGTGTAAGGGATAGCTTTTTTCATCGGAGTCTTGTTACACGCAGCTAACGTCACTGCACCAAGTCCAAATCCGAAGTATTTTAAAAAGTCTCTACGATTTGCTCTAGTCGAGTCATCGTTAGAAAAAACTTGCTCTAATGGCAGTCCTTCTGAAAATTCGTTAGCGTTGGTAGATACAAACTCTTGAGATTGCTCTAACTCTTCTACACCTTTCCAATATTTATTTGAAGACATAATTTACTTTTTCTCTTTTAATATTAATAATGACACTTACTACACTCTAATCCTCCGTTTTCTGCAACGGTCATATAGTCTTTGCCCTCAGCTTGCATGTTCTTGTGAACATCCTCGTAATACTTGTTATTTTCTGAGTCAATTCCTCTTTCTCTGTGACAATCTACACACCAATCCATCTGTAATGTAGCAAACTGCTCTACTTTTTCCATTTCCTGTATAGGACCGTGACAAGTTTGGCACTCTACTTTTCCAACAGAAACGTGTTGAGAGTGATTGAAATATGCTAAATCAGGAAGGTTGTGAATTCTAACCCACTCAATTGGACGTTGTTCATATCCTTCGATATATTCCATGTTCTCGCCATCATATCCTATAGCATTGTAGATTTTTTGGATCTCAGGTGATGTTTGACCATCATACTTATCCGAAGCTGTAACAAACTTGTGACAGTTCATACAAGTATTTAATGAAGGGATACTTGCAGATCTAGACTTGTCAGCTGTACTATGACAGTATTTACAATCTATCTCATACTGCCCAGCGTGTATCTTGTGAGAAAAGTTGATAGGCTGATCAGGAGAGTATCCTTGTTGAACACCTACTTCTTCCCATCCAAACTTGTAACCAAAAGCTCCCAAAACTACCATCAGAATTCCTGATATAATTAAAGTTGCTACAGTTGGGTTCCAAGCATCAACAGTTGGCTTGATTTTTCGTTCGTAGAATGAAGGTTCTGCTTCTTCTCCGTACTTTTCTCTGTTTAGTTCAGCTAGATGCTTTTTGATTCCAAATAGTAGGCCAGCTATTGCTAACAATACTACTGAAAGAATGACCAACGCTAAAAGCGTGGATTCTGAATAAAATGGTGACATATTATTATTTGAAAATGATAAAGTGCTAATGGATGTAAAAAAAATCGTTAAGACGATGTGTGTTTTTGGTTTGTACATTCAGTTAATGCGTAAAAATGACGCGGCTGCAAATATAAGAACCGTCTAAAACGAGCATGACGGAGATATGAACATTTTATCAATTTAGAAGGGTTTCAAATAAACGTAAAAAATGAACGTTACTTGTTGATATATAGACTGTTATGGTCGGGTCAATCGTTGAGGAGAAACCAACAAAAAAATAATTAGAATTCCTACAAAAAAAATGAATAAGAAATTAGAAAAGATGTCGTTTCGGTCCTTGTAAATTAGTCCTCTCTTTTTTCAGGTTTTCGTTTGTTATAAGCCTTGATTATTTCTTTTACTAATCGGTGACGTACTACATCATTTTCGTTCAGTTTGACTACACCTATACCTTTGACTCCTTTGAGCAGGTTCAATGCTGGTTCTAGACCACTTTTTATCCTGTGAGGCAAATCCACTTGACTGAGATCTCCAGTAACCACTACTTTAGATATAGGACCCATTCTTGTTAGAAACATTTTAAGTTGGGTGTCTGTCGCGTTTTGACCTTCATCTAAAATAGCAAAACAATTGTTGAGTGTCCGTCCACGCATAAAAGCCAAAGGGGCAACTTCTATGATCCCTTTTTCTATATAGGCTTTGTACTTTTCCGTAGGAATCATATCGCCCAAAGC
>JBMYYN010000167.1:0-5242 GCA_049609445.1 Bacteroidia bacterium
TTCCGTACAATACGACATTGCTCACCACTATCCATTTTATTCTTATATCAGATTCAGGGAATCCACGTCTAATCCAATATCCTTGAAGGCCAATGAAGGAAAACAATAACAAAAATGGTATGTAAGAAGACCAACTAATAATAGTAGAAGAAGGATCAACGTATGGTGCATCAAAATAGAAGATACTAATATGTGTGGCGAGGACACCAAGATAGACAACAAGAAGCCCGTTCAGAAGAACTAGGCAAAGGCTAACCCTTGAAATTTTAAATAGATATACAACACCGAAAACACATAATAAGGCTGCAATTATTACAAGTAAAATTCTAATCGTATTGTGTGTAAAAGGCGTCACATAAGCTACCAACTGCTGATAATCCTTGTTTTCTGGGAATAGATATGGGATACTGATGCTATGATTTCCTTTTGCTAATTCCTCCTTGATGTCAAAGAAAACTGTTGAATCATAATTGTGATAAAAATATAGATTAACTGAAACATCCTTGGTATTCCAAATTGAAGTAAGTAGCGTCCCATCGCCATTTCTGCTGCGGCAAACATGCATAGTATCAGAAAGGTTTCTATAATAATCAATAGAACCGTCAGGTTCATACTTCTTTAAATAATCTTCGCCATTTCTGTATCTCATTTGTTTCCTGGCACTTTTTGCAGAGGTAATAGATGGACAAAAATTGGACAATACATAATTCGGATCATTCCCCCTAATTGTTCCATACGGTTCCACAATTAAATAGTTTCCCATTCGATCGATGTATATGAATACATCTTCTAAAAAACACTCTCTGTTATATAACTGGACAAAGGAATCTACTTGATCTACAGTCTCGCATTTGTGAATGATATTACTTAAAAAATGTACCTCGTCATGCACTTCTTTTTTAGCTTTACACAAACTATCTATCTTAGGGTAGTAGGATACAAGCCTTGAAAACACTAAGCCTACCTCATTCATACCTGACTGCGGGGCTACTCTTCTACCTCCGACCATCCGAGACCCTGTGAAACATGCACCGTAATCTTTTTCGGATTTAGCATTTTCAAACCAAATGGTGGAAGTAAACCTCCAAGCATCTTCATTGCAGCCAACATGTGTTACTCCTTCATGTGACACCTTGTACATACTGCACGCAGAGGCAGATTGGCGAAGTATAAAAAGACTAACTACAGTTGAAAGGAGAAATTTCATTTATATTCGGGATAATTGAAAAACGACTCACATATAAAATTAGTATGTTGACAATCAGTCATAAAACAAGAATTTATAAAGTGACTTGTCACTTATTTGCAATCCAGCATAAATTGCTGCGGCATACATTTAGAACACCTTTTTTCTTCCTTTTTGGAATCCTATTTTTTCTTTCTCACGACTTAAAGGCTCAACAAACCAAACACGAGGCAATTGTACATCAGCAAGTACTCCGAAACTATATAACGTATATTCCTGCTAACTATACAGGCAAAAAGGCTGTGCCTATTGTACTTAACTTTCATGGACTCACAATGAGTGCGACTGTACAAATGGAACTTGGTGATTTTAGATCTATAGCTGACACAGCAGGATTTCTCATTATACATCCTCAAGGACTTGTGCACAACGGACAAACTCATTGGAATATAGGAGGAATAACAAAAGGGAGCCAAGTCGATGATCTGGGATTTGTAAATCGGTTGCTCGATACATTAATAAAAGAATACAATGTTGACACTATTAGAATCTATAGCACCGGATATAGCAATGGTGGAGGCATGAGCCATTTGCTTGCCTGCCAATTAAGCGATAGGATCGCTGCCATAGCTTCTGTAGCAGGTACGATGACTTTTGAAGTATACGACAGTTGCAATGCACAACGGCCTGTACCCGTGCTTCAGATACACGGCACCAATGACCAATCATCGAAATACGACGGATCTACTTGGGGAAAGAAAGTCGTTGATGTATTGAACTATTGGGCTAGATCAAACAACTGTACCAACGATACAACTTGGTCAAACCTGCCAAACAAGGACACGACCGACAATAGCACTGTACAAAAGCTAGTATATAATAAATGTGATGATTGCAGTAACGTAGTGCATTACAAAATCATCAATGGCTCTCACTCTTGGCCTGGTAGTCGATGGGCCAACAATGATATTAGCTCGAGTGAAGTGATTTGGGACTTTTTCAGAAACTATGATATTAATGGATGCGTAACTGCTGGGATAATTAACAGTGAAAAACCTGACTTATTCAGTATTTATCCTAATCCATCAACTGGTTTGGTCCAAGTAAAAACAGATAAAAAAGTATTTGACGTAAATGTCTATTCACTGGATGGTAGATTAATAACTTCCATGTCCAATACTAAAATAATTGACTTAAAACTACTCACAGCAGGCACTTATATACTAAGATTTACAACTTCGGGCTACTCGAGCACAAAGAGGATAACTATAAAATAGAATCCTAAAAGTGCAAAAAAAAATCCCCTCATCAGACGATGAGAGGATTTCAATAGTTTTAGCTCTATTAAATTATTTTTTTACTTTCTTAACTACTGCTGCGAAAGCTTCTGGGTGGTTCATTGCTAAGTCAGCAAGAACTTTTCTGTTAAGCTCTATACCTTCTTTGTGAACTCCTCCCATAAATTGTGAATAGCTCATTCCGTGCATACGAGCACCAGCGTTGATTCTAGTGATCCAAAGACGACGGAAGTTACGTTTCTTATTTTTTCTATCTCTGTATGAATACTGCCACGCTTTTTCTACTGCGTTTTTAGCTACTGTCCATACATTTTTTCTTCTACCAAAGTATCCTTTGGCGTGTTTCATCATTTTTTTGCGTCGTCTCCTTGAGGCAACTGCATTTACTGATCTTGGCATTTTTTTGTTTCTTTTTTAAACTAGGCGTTCACTTAGTGAATCTTTTATTGGCCCGAATAATGGTACTTTGTCCTATCCTGTAGAACTTTACTTTCCGATTCTTAACAAGAATTTGATGTTACTTTCATCCGCTGGATGAACCAAACCATTGTGTCTAAGAGCAAGTTTTCTTTTCTTAGACTTCTTTGTCAAGATGTGACGCTTGTAAGCGTGCTTTCTTTTAATTTTACCGCTACCAGTGATTCTGAATCTCTTCTTCGCACTAGAGTTGGTTTTCATCTTTGGCATCTGTTCTCTCTTTTAAATTTATTTTGGTGCTAAAACTATTATCATTTTTTTGCCTTCCATCTTAGGCATTTGTTCAAGTTTGGCTACTTCCTGCAGTTTCTCTGCAAATTGTAACAAGAGAAGTTCCCCTCTCTCCTTAAACACGATGGATCTACCTCTGAAGAATACATAAGCTCTCACTTTGTGTCCGTCTTCGATAAACTTAGTCGCATGTTTCAACTTAAAGTTTACGTCATGCTCATCAGTATTTGGTCCAAATCGAATCTCTTTTATATCAGTAGTCTTCTGCGTTGCTTTAAGCTCTTTAGCCTTTTTCTTCTGCTCGTACAAGAACTTTCTATAGTCCAAAACTTTGCATACTGGTGGCTTAGCATTAGGTGATACTTCTACAAGGTCTAGTTCCTGCTCAGCAGCAACTTTCAATGCATCTTCCAAAGGAACAATTCCTTGGCTCACATTGTCACCTACCAAACGTATTGGGTCAGCAACAATATACTTGTTGATTCGATGGGGATCTCTTACCCTCCCCCTAAACGGTCTTCTTTTCTTCTTCAAATACTATTTATTGTCTGTTAACAATGTATTAAAATAAGCTACAAAATCTTGAAGCTTAAACTTGCCGACATCGCCTTCACCTTGAACTCTAACCGAAACCTCCTCATTCTCAGACTCTTCCTCTCCTACAATTAGCATTACAGGAATTTTAGTTGCCCAAGCATCGCGGATTTTACGACCAATTTTCTCAGCTCGCTCGTCTACAAGGCCGCGAATATCGTTTTTATTAAGGAATTTTAAAACTTTATCTGAGTAATCATGGTACTTTTCACTGATTGGCAATATCGCTACTTGCTCCGGACTCAACCAAAGCGGAAAATTACCTGCAGTATGCTCTATGAGAATCCCAATAAACCTCTCCATACTTCCGAAAGGAGCTCTATGTATCATCACCGGTCTATGTTTCTCATTATCCGAACCGATATAATCTAGATCGAACCTTTCTGGTAAGTTATAATCTACTTGAATAGTTCCTAATTGCCAGCTTCTACCCAGAGCATCTTTCACCATAAAATCTAACTTAGGTCCATAAAATGCAGCTTCACCATATTCTGTCACAGTAGTCATCTCTCGCTCAGCTGTCGCTTCTATGATAGCTCTTTCTGCTTTCTCCCAGTTTTCGTCAGAACCGATATACTTCTGCTTATTCTCAGGATCTCGAAGAGATATTTGAGCAGTAAAATCTTCAAAACCTAGCTTCCCAAAGACATGCATTACCAAGTCAATTACATCTACAAACTCTTCTTTCAACTGATCTGCTGTACAAAAGATATGTGCATCATCCTGGGTAAACCCTCGTACCCTCGTCAGTCCGTTCAGCTCTCCGCTTTGCTCATATCTATATACTGTACCAAACTCTGCTACTCTATATGGCAATTCTCGATAGCTCTTAGGCTTAAACTTGAACACTTCACAGTGATGTGGGCAATTCATTGGTTTTAACAAAAACTCTTCATCTTCATTAGGAGTTTTTATCGGTTGGAATGAATCCTCACCATACTTTTCATAGTGACCAGAGGTCACGTACAATTCCTTCTTACCTATATGTGGAGTCACTACTTGATGATATCCTCTCTCAATCTGTGCTTGACGCATAAAGTTTTCGAGTCTTTCACGTATAGCCGTCCCTTTTGGCAACCATAGAGGAAGCCCCGCTCCTACTTTATCACTGAATGTAAATAACTCGAGTTCCTTTCCAAGTTTTCTGTGATCTCTACGTTTAGCTTCTTCCAACAGCTCGAGATGCTCCGTAAGCATCTTTGCCTTTGGAAAAGAAACACCGTAAATTCTAGTTAACGTTTTATTGTTTTCATCTCCTCTCCAATACGCTGCAGCAACGTTAAGTAACTTCACAGCTTTGATGGTAGATGTGTCTTCTATGTGTGGCCCTCTACATAAGTCAGTGAAATTCCCTTGCGTATAGAACGTTATACTTCCATCTTCTAAACCGTCTATAAGATCCAGCTTATACTCATCATCCTTTTCTGTAAAATAGGCGATAGCGTCTGCTTTAGAG
>JBMYYN010000168.1:0-5241 GCA_049609445.1 Bacteroidia bacterium
ACATTTTGCGGAGCAGTACACATCTGCCCACTATAGAGACACACTGAAAAAGCGATGTTCTGTGCAAGACCTTTTAGATCATCTGTAGAATCCAATATCACAGAATTAATTCCAGATTTCTCAGTAAATACAGTTTTATCCAATCCTTCCAAATAATCTCCAAACGCATTCCCTCCTGTGTAATCAATCAATTTTACTTCCGGATGCTCTGCCAATTCTTTAGCAATAGGATGGCTCACAGTATCTGGTGCAATTTGGACAACATCTGGGTTGACACCATACTCTACCAATAGTTTACGAAGTTCCGAGATGAATATGGCTATCGCCAATATCGATTTTGGATGCGGCTTTATGATAGCCGTATTCCCACTTATCAAGTTAGCATACACTCCCGGCACTGTATTCCACGTAGGAAACGTAGAACAGCCTATCACTACTCCCACTCCTTTGGGAATGGGTTTCCAACTCTTTTGGACATCGAGACTATACTTTCCCAGTGGTTTAGAAAATGCTAAACTCTCAGGATAACGAGTTAGCTCTTGCACTCCCACAGCCACTGCTTCCAGTGCTCTATCGGCAGCATGCGGACCACTCGCCTGAAACGCCATCATGAAGCTTTGACCCGTCGTGTGTATTGTCGCATATGCTAATTCAAAAAATCGTGCTCTGACACGTTCTAAACTCTCTACAAGTAGTCCTGCTCGCTCCTGAAGTGAAATCGTCTTCCACTCTTTGAATGCTACTTGACTTTTGGCTATGTACTGGTCTGCAGAGATGCTCTGATATCGCACACCGATCCCAGTTTGCCATAGCGGAGATACTTCCTCCCCCACCCATTGGTCAGCATCTTGATTGAGCTCTGTAAAATCGAGATTAAGCAATCTACCAAATGCGTCCTTACCCTGTGCATCTAGTTCCTGATCGTATGCCTTTGGATGTTCTGGATACGGAGAAAAAAACTGACGTGTGGACAATGCTTCCATCGCATCATCCAATAAATCTTTATGCTTCTGATACAGATTCTGTTGCTGTTCCATCTGTGCTCGTCTTGTTTTTGTTTATTTTATTGAAATAGATAATCCCAATTACACCTAATAGCATCATTGTAAATGATATCATCTCAGCCTGTGTGAAATTCATTCCAAGAAAATGATAGTCAGGATTAACTCTTATTTTTTCGATGATGAATCGTTCCAATCCTGCAAATATCAAGTAGATACTAAACAGTACTCCCGGAGCGAATTTCTTTCTTATTCCCCATAGGATTCCGAAAATGGCTAATGCCATAATCACTTCGTAAAACGGAGTTGGCCACACTGGATTTTCCAATACCATTCCGTGCACATTGCCTTCATAGTTATATGCCCAAACCCAATCCGGAGCCCAGCTCAACCAATCTGGCTTAGGGGCAAGATTCTCTACTCCCCAATCACCATCTCCACTCATATGACATCCCATACGACCTACACCATAGGCTAGCATCATTCCGGGTCCGCCGATATCCAACATAGTCTTCCAGTTGACTCCTCGCTTAGACGAGTACCATATCACTGCTGCTCCCCCGGCTATCAATCCACCAAAAAACGTAAGACCACTAAATGGATCTCTGAACAATACCATTGGATCGTCTATCAAATCACCAAAATGCTCCAAGTGATGAAACAATTTGGCTCCTGCAAATCCTGCAAGTGCAGCTACCAGTGTCATATTTCCCATCATCGTGTGTGGGTAGAAAGTCTCTGTAAGTCCTTTTTCTACGGGAGATGTATTCTTAAGCTGATAGTACTTGTACCCCACAAATGCCAGCATCAGGATAATACCCAACGGCAAAGAACCTTGCGTAGACATCAAATATGACTGCGGGTCATCTGCTAGTGTCCCTAAGTTTAAGAATAAGTGCAAGACCTTGAAACCAAACAAGAATCCTATCACTGCACTTGTGATGTACTCCCATCTCGCATCCGGTTCTTTCACAGCTACCTGAAATGGCTTAATGACTCCTTCTGCCTCATATCTCTTCATATCTAGAGTCATCACGTAGCTCGCCGCTACAAATGCCAATGCTACAAAGAAACCGAACATCATAAATATCTTTAGGAAAGGTATCTCCACCCCAAGTAAATCTAAAAATGCGTGGTATAAAGTTGCGTACATAATTTATAAATTGCTGCGAATTAAACGATGAAAGTTCTAAATCTCGACACTGCTTTCATTAATCAGACCAAGAATACTATTAATAAGTCCAAGACCACTCTTTCTAGAGCTGATATAAAGTCCAAGAATCGACAGAGGTACTTGCCTGAAATGTAGAACGAAGCAGACCATCTAGCTTTCGATGCTTGTACAAATATTCGACAGGCACACATACCGCATCAATGCCATTGACTCGCAATTCCTCTTTCAAATCAATTTCCACCACTTGTCCATCTTGCAAGTTTACTAAAGCAGAATACAGGGCATTACTTCGAAATGAATCCCACGTCTCATCACCCAAACGAGATAAGTATCCACTCGGTAGTTTAAATCCATAACGTGTCTGAAGCATCATCTGATTTTCGTCAAAATCACCCAGTCCTTGGAAGCCATCTCTCAATCCAAAAGGAAGCATCAGCACCGTCTTTCCTCTCATCGGTTCTAATACTTCTACCGCAGCAGGTTGCTCCACTGCTTGCATCGGCTGGTGCTTATGCTCCACCAAAAACAAACCACCAAAAGCCAGCGTGAATGCCACATACTTGTTCCATCCTTTGGTCTCGTTGGTTTCTAAAAAAATCACTCTACAGATGAATAAAACGGCCGTTACAAAAAACATCAAGATAAACCGGTCTGGAGCACGTACATTTTGTACAAATGGAATATAGTGTACGATAGCGGTAAAATTGTAAAACAAGTCCACACCCGCTATACGAATCACTGGAAGAGTAACCATCAAAAATAGGACTGAGCTAAACAAGAAAAACCTTGCCGCCTTATCCTTTCGTTGATCTTGGAAGAAAAAGACAATAGCTACAATAAGGTATATGAGCATCGAGATCCCAATAAAAATTTTATTGTCGTTTGGCAGTTCTGGTACATTTTCTAAATACCATTGGACTCCTGATTCGGAATTGACACTTGGCTTGATCAATTGACGAAAATCCGCTGCTCCCCACACCGCTCCTTTCTCCTCCAAGCCACCTATTCGCATCAGTCTCAGGATGATGTGTCCTACACCAAAGAGGCCAACTAAGACCATCGATTTTTTCCAATTCCAAGTGTCAAACCACTTTTCTAACCAACCGAACCATAATAGATAGACCGCAAGAAATGCCATTGCATAAAACACAACGTAGTATTCCATCAAAAAGCCGATAATCAATAAAGCTAAAAATCCTAAAATATGCTTTCTGTCCACCGATAGCCTACCCTTGATCACTGGAAAGAGTTTGAGCATATAGATCAAAAGGAATGGCAATACTCCGATCAATACCAGATTATAATGTACTCCGCACTTCGCGAGTATGTATGTATTAAAAACAGATACACACGCCACAACGCCCGCAAAATATGGACGATAAACAAAACGTTTTGCGAGATAGTAGAATCCAACAAAAGCCACTATAAGTTGTATGGCTATTCCTAGATTGATAGACAGCTCTATATCTCCCAAAATCAGATTGAGTAAACCAAACCAAATGGTGTAAGCGTGCATCCATAATCCAGTGCCGTTTGGTGTACAGATATAGTCGGTGTAAAATGGAGAAACTCCTTCCGACAACTGATGTGCAAAATGCCATGTGTTCCAATAGTATACTTTGGCATCATCAGGATCATTGAAAAAGAAAACATCAGTACTAAACGACTCCAAATACTCTCCAAAATGAAAAGCATAGAATGCCATGCCGACCAAAATCACCAATCCCAATTCTAGCAGATTGAGATTTTTGAATCGCGATAACATTTTCTCGAAATTAGTTCTTACTGCAGATGCTCCTTAAGACTTGCTTTGGCTAGTCCGCTCTCATTGATTTCATCAAACACCAATGTCTCCAATGTATTAACCTTGGTGATATCATAAGCTGCTTCAAATCGGATATAATTTTCTGAGAATCCTTGCATCATTTCGCCTTGCTTCTCTTCCTCCCACAGTACGTTCATAGACTTACCGAGTTGCGTCTCATAGAAGTGACGTTTTTTCTTTTGAGAAAGAATTCTCAGACGTTGTGCCCTATCCGTTTTTTCTTTCTTAGTGACCTTATTGGCCATCTTCTTGGCAGTGGTATTGTTTCTCTCTGAGTAGGGAAATACGTGGAGATAACTAATGTCCAGTTCATTCAAGAATTTATACGTATTCAGGAAGTGCTCCTCCGACTCACCAGGGAACCCTACGATAACATCTACACCAATACAACAATCAGGCATACGATCTTTGATACGAGAGATTCTATCTACGTACAAGTCACTTAGGTACTTTCTACGCATCTTAGTTAGTATCTCGTCATCTCCACTTTGTAGCGGTATGTGGAAGTGCGGAACGAACTTGTCACTTGCTGCTACAAAATCTATGATCTCATTGCTTAGCAAGTTGGGCTCTATGCTACTGATACGATATCGTTCTATGCCTTCTACCTTGTCTAGTTCTACTACGAGGTCATAGAATGTCTCTGCATAGTCTTGGTCTGCACCAAAGTCTCCGATGTTTACCCCTGTGATCACCACTTCCTTGATATCTGTAGCGGCCACTTCCTTTGCTTTAGCTACAGTCTCAGCTACGGTCGCATTTCTGCTTTTGCCACGTGCCAGAGGTATAGTACAGAAGGAGCAGAAATAGTCGCATCCGTCTTGTACTTTGAGGAAGCTTCGGGTTCTATCCCCATAGCTGAATGCCGGTACAAAGTCCTGAGTTTCCTTGATGTTTTTGTTGTGTATGATAGACTTCTCTTCCTTCTTGAGTGAATGAAGGTGTTCTATCATATTGAATTTTTCGGCAGCACCGAGCACCATATCCACTCCCGGTATCTCAGATATCTCTTTGGGCTTGAGCTGTGCATAGCAACCGATCACGACCACATATGCCTCCGGATTCTGCTTGAGCACACCTTTCACGGTAGTACGACACTTCTTGTCTGCATTGTCCGTCACGGAGCAGGTATTGATCACGTAGATGTCTGCCTCTTCAGAGAAATCCACCTTCGTAAAACCATTGGATTCTAGCTGACGCACGATGGTGCTACTTTCCGAATAATTGAGCTTGCACCCCAG
>JBMYYN010000169.1:0-5210 GCA_049609445.1 Bacteroidia bacterium
TTCCTGGGTCTGGATAGAAAGCTTTTGGACCTTTATGACTAGCAAAAAAAGCAACTGTTCCAGTGTGGGCTGCATCAGGTGTTTTGGCCTTAGGATTTCCACCATGACATACGATGCAATCATTTCCTTTATGACCTGATTGATTTGCCATTTTAAGAATTTCTTGCATCATACCACTCTCCGGATCACGGATAGGTTCTAAACCAGTGTGGCAGTTTGTACATTCATTATCTGCGGTGTGGTAGTATTGTTCTTTTTGAGGAGTGTTGCTGTCTGCCATGGACAGTGCTATGACTCCAATAGCCGTAAGAGAGAATAAGAGGAGTACGTATGTTTTGAGCATTTGGTAGGAAGCGAAGATATGATAATCCAAGACAAGTTATTATGTCATTTCTACTATGAATTGTAGTATTGATTACAGTGCATTACTATTGTGATAAGATGCTGTTAAGATTAGTTGATAGATTCTTGGCCTTGAGGAGTGTAATTAAGATTACGTATATAATTATAATTCACTGTGCCCTCTTTTGTACATTTTCAGTATTCCATAGTTCTTTTGATATTGACACAACGTTCACCTATGGGTTGTTTAATGAACTAAGTCTAAGTGCTATTTCAATCTATTTCATTTTAGTACTATACCAGTTATTCATTAAAGAAAAAACGAGTTCAAAGACCTTTGTTGGAGCCTATGTGATAATAGCCATTCTGTTTGTATTAGTTAATGTAATTCCTAGGTATGGAACTTTTGATCCTTTTTGGGGATTTGGTTATGAGAATAATTTTGGCTTCCCTTTATTTTACTTGAGCTACGATTCATTTGATTTGCCTTTTAGTCGAACTAAAAGAATCCTAATTGAACCAAGTAATTACTTTTTAAATTTGTATTTTTTTGCTTCTGCATTCTCATGTTTTAGCATCTTTCATAAGTACATAAGAGAAAAAAGAAAAGGTTCAAAAACATAGAACAAAAAAGTCTCTTGTTCTGCAAGGAGCTTTTCTTAATAGTATTAGATTATTTGCTTCCAAAGAATCTGGTTTTAGCAACGAATTTACTTACTCAGTCTCAACATTTCTATGTGGGGAATACCATCTTCCAAGTACATTTCACTTTGCTTCTTGAAGTTAAATCTTTCATAAAAACTCTTCAAATGTTCTTGAGCAGAGATTCGGATACTTTGGTTTTCAAATGTTTGAGAAACGAATTCTATGCTTTTATTCATTAAGTCATTCCCAACGTTCGTACCTCTAAGTTTTTTTAGTACTGCTACACGTCCTATTGAGATCTCTTCGTATGAAATCCCTGCAGGCACAATTCTTACTACGGCTACAACCTGACCATCAATGGAGCCAAACACATGATAGGAGTGAAGATCCTTTTCGTCCATTTCTTGATATGGACAGTCTTGCTCTATAACAAATATGGAAGTACGCAAAGCAAGAATGTGATGATATTCTAGAGCTGAAAGCGTGTTGAAGTGTTTAATGTTCCATTTTATTATGTGCTGCATTTCTCAATGCCAAAAATACAATTTGAGGTAACATAAAAAAGCCCCTCGAAGTTCGAGAGGCTTTCCAATTTTATATGGACAAGGAATTATTTACTCCCAAAGAATCTGTTTTTGACCCTTGAAACGGAGAATCCTAGTCTATCACTTAAGTAGTACATCACTGGTACAATCACTAGAGTAAGGAACGTAGCGAATATCAATCCGTAGATCACCGCCCAAGCCATAGGTCCCCAGAAATCTGCGTTCTGTCCACCCCAATAAAACTCTGGGTTTCCTTCTCTTAGTAATCGAGCAAAATTGATGTTAAGACCAACTGCCAGTGGGAATAGGCCAAGTACCGTTGTAATTGCCGTAAGCAATACAGGACGTAGACGAGTTTTTCCTGATTCTACGATAGAATCTACAATCTCAGGAAGAGTAAGTTTAGCATTTTTATCTAGACCTTGATCCGCACGTTTTCTATCTCTTAGGAGGTTGGTATAATCGATGAGTACAATTGCATTGTTTACTACGATTCCTGCCAAGGAGATGATACCGATACCTGTCATCATGATAGAGAATGTAGTTCCCGTAAGAGCAAATCCAAGGAATACTCCAATCGTACTAAATACTACAGAAAGCATAATGATAAATGGTCCGGCTATAGAGTTGAATTGTGTCACGATAATCAGGAATATAAGGAACATAGCTAGAAGCATAGCTCCTCCAAGGAATGACATTGACTCATCTTGCTCTTCCTGTTCACCAGTAAATTTAAACTCATAGCCTTGTTTTATTTCATGATCAGCAAGGAGTTCCTTGAATTGTCCCACAATAGCATTGGCATTTGCACCTTCTTCCACTTCTGAGAATATGGTAATCACTCTATCCATGTCCTTTCTTTTTACAGAACCATAGGTAGAATTATAAGCTACGTCAGCGACAGCACTTATTGGCACTTGACTTATCTTACCATTTGCAGGATTACGGAAGGTAATACGAGTGTTTAATAGATTCTCTAAGTTATATCTATAATCATCTTGGAATCTAAGTTGAATCTCGTAATCGTCTTCTCCTTCTTTGTATTTGGATATTTCTTTACCTAAAAGTGCAGTACGGATAGTACCCGCAATTTGCATAGTACTTAGTCCAAATCTTCTTGCAGCTTCTTGGTTTATTGAAACTTCAAGAACAGGTTTCCCAAGTTCAAGGTCAGTTTTCAGCTGATCAACTCCTTCTATATTAGCCGCTTCCATTTTCTGCTTGATCTTTTCTACCTCTGTGATTAATGTCAAATAGTCTTCGCCTTTTACCTCTACGTTGATTGGCTTACCTGCAGGAGGTCCCATGTTGTCTTTTCCGAAAGTAAGTTGAGCTTCAGGAAAGTCAGCACAAGCAGCTTTTATGTTCTTCATGATTTCAGTAGTCTGAGTCTCTGACAAGAACACTCTTTTCTCATACTCAAAAAACGAAACCGTAATACGTGCTCTGTTTGGAGATGAACCACTTTGAGGACCTTCATTTGGATCAGCAGTTTTTTCTCCAACTTGAGCCAATACAGCTTCTACTATCGCACTGTCTTTTGCTATCGCAGGTAGTATACGTGCTTCAAGTTTTTTTGTGATCTCATTTGTACGATCTATATCGGTTCCTTGAGGTGTTTCTATAAATACGTTGACATAGTTTGGCTGACTGTCAGGGAAGAACACAATTGGAGGTGTATTTATACCGAAAAATACAATCGTAAAGATAAAGAATGCAATTATACCAACAAGAAATCCTATTGGCTTCCATCCTTTCAATGCGAATCTTATAAATCGAGCATAGGAGTCTTCTATTTTAGGCATTTTAGTTTCCATGAACCAATTACCAACTGGAGTTAAGTAGTATCGATTTATTATTGATATTAGGACTCCTGCAATGAACAAACCGCCTAAGATTGGACTGCCACCTACATATAAGAGTACTGCTACCAAAATCATAATTAGGTTTCTCACCCAAAATTTACGAGCAGGAGATTTTTCGTTGTTCCCAACTTTGATCCAATCAGATGTTAGCACGGGATTCACCACTAATGCTACAAAAAGCGACGATGATAAAACGATAATAAGAGTGATAGGAAGATACTTAAAGAATTCTCCCATCAAACTAGGCCAGAACATCAATGGTACAAATGCTGCCACTGTAGTAGCAGTAGAGGCAATAATCGCTGTAGCTACTTCACCTGTTCCTTCTATTGAAGACCTGTCCTTAGTCTTTCCTCTTTCAGAAAACTGCCTATAGACATTCTCCACGATAACGATTCCATTGTCCACGAGCATCCCTAGTGCTAAGATCAATGAGAAAAGAACCATCATATTCAAACTCGTACCACTATAGTTTAGAATAGCGATACCCATAAGCATAGATAATGGAATAGCTATACCAACGAAAAGTGAATTTCTAACTCCTAAGAAGAATACTAGAACTCCTACTACGAGAAGGACACCCATAATGATGCTATTCTCTAAGTTGTTCACCATGTTCTTAGTCATCTTACTTTGGTCATTAGTTATGACCACCTCTAGGTCTTTTGGAAGAACATCTTGTTTTGAAATTCGTTCTATTTCTTGAATCTTTTCAGCTGCAGCGATAAGATTTCCTCCACTTTTTTTCTTGATATCAAGTGTTACAACAGGCTCGCCATTAAGTCTAGCAAAACTGGTAGATTCTTTTGGACCAAAGGTTACAGTACCTATATCTCTAAGGTAAACGATTTTCTGAAATTCATTTTTTACAATTACGTTTTCAATGTCTCTGTAATCTTTGAACTCTCCAGCGATACGTATATTTCTCCTCGTTATATCTTTTCCTTCAACACTTTTGATATCACCGCCACTCATCGTAACATTCTCATTTTGAATAGCCATCTCAATATCACGTAGTGAAAGTTCTAGAGCTTCCATTTTTACTCTGTCTACGGAAACCTCTACTTCATCTTCGGTAAGACCACTTAAATCTACAGATGATACCTCTGAGAGGTTTTCCATTTCATCTTGCAGATACTCGGCATACTCTTTGAGTTTCTCTTGGCTGTAGTCCCCACTTACGTTGACATTCATCACAGGAAATTCGGAAAAGTCCATTTCCATTACAGACGGATCTGCAGGAAGGTCATTTGGCAAGTCCATTTTAGCCTTATCAATAGCGTCTTTTACTTCTTGTACTGCTTTTTCATTTTTTACGGAGAACTCAAATTCTGCTATAATGATCGAGAAGTCCTGAATACTAGTAGACGTTAGTTTTTTAAGTCCGGTTATAGTGTTAAGCTCTTTTTCAATAGGTCTCGTCACTAAGTTTTCCATATCGATAGGAGAGTTTCCTGGATATGCAGTATTTACATAAACTATAGGTTGCTTGACCTCAGGAAAACTTTCCTTTGGCATTGAAGTATAGCTCTTGAATCCTATGATTAATAATATTCCTATTATCACATAGACACTTGTTTTATTATTTACGGCCCAAGTGGTTAGCTTGAACTCTTTTATTATTTCTTTAATGTTTGACATGAGTTGTAAGTTGATTGTTTAACTGATAATTTTAAGTTCTAGACTTAAGAATTATTACTCTGTAACTATTTTCACCTCATCCCCAACGATGACGCTATTTACTCCTTCTGTAATGAGTAAATCGCCTGGTTCTAGCCCAGACTTTACGATAGTCTCACTTGGAAATTGTTTT
>JBMYYN010000170.1:0-5152 GCA_049609445.1 Bacteroidia bacterium
ATATCCTTTAATTGAAAGCTATGCACATGTTGTAGGATATGTTGGTGCGGTAAGCAAAGCGGATTTAAATGGCAATCCTCTTTTATCTTTGCCGGGTTTTAAAATTGGTAAGACAGCAATTGAAAAAATCTATGATAAGCGTCTTCGTGGTGAACACAAAAGAGAAAGGGGTCTTGGGTTTCCCATTGAAAGCCGAGAGGTCTGGTTTTGATTATTGCCGAGACGCTTTCTTCATTTAATGTAGAACCTAGAACGGATGAGGTTTTACCTAATACAGAGGCTCCCAATGCCGAAACTACGGCAGTTTTTATAAAATCTCGACGTTTCTTTTTTTCGGACATAGTATAGGATAAACAAAGAACATACTCATTATGTTTAATCGAAGCTTTTGCTAATTTGTCTATTAAATTTGTTCTTAGAATGAAAGTGGTTGCTACTAATGTCGGAAAATCAAGAAGTGTAGAATGGAAAGGAAAAAAAGTAACAACCGGCATCTTTAAGTATCCAAATTTTGATGGTATAGCACTTGGGATCACTGATGTAGAGGAGGACAATGTCGTTGATAGAAAATACCACGGAGGTGTAGATAAGGCATGCTACATGTATTCTGCTGATTCGTATCAGAACTGGAAATTAAAATATCCCGATTTGGAATGGGATTACGGAATGTTTGGAGAGAATCTATCTATTGATGGTTTGGATGAGAGAGAGATTTACATAGGGGATGTATATAAGGTTGGCGAAGCTCTTGTAGAAGTCTCGGAACCTCGAGAACCTTGCTTCAAACTTGGTATTCGATTCGGAACACAAGAAGTTCTAAAGGACTTTATAAATACGCATCACTGTGGCGTTTATGTGCGTGTACTCGAATCTGGTCGAGTGAATCCAGGTGATGATATAAGTCGAGTCACTCGAGTTCAGAATGAATTTTCAATTGCTCGAATTTATTGGTTGCGGTACAACGCAAGGTTGAAGGATTTTGCTGAAGTGAGAAAAGCGATGAAGTTAGATTCTTTAGCACCTAGTGCTAAACGTGGATTAGCAAAAAGGTTGATGCTACTTAAGTAAAATTATACTAACGACTTATTCTTTGCGTTTCAATCTTACCAAAGCTATTTTACTGAAATGCGTAACCTAAGTCTATTTTTTCTATCGTGCTTTTTTTACTTAAATGTTGATGCACAGATAGATTCAAAGCACAAATTTTTTAAAACTTTACCTGGAGTTGTACCCTTAGAAGGTGAATATCTATTTATAGATGAGTTGGAGATATCAAATTCCAACTGGAAGGAATACCTCTACTGGCTAAAAAAGAATGATACAGAAGATGAGTATTTAGAAATGCTTCCAGATACAACTGTATGGAGAAACAAATTGGCTTACAATGTGCCGTATGTGGAATATTATTATCAACACCCAGCATATAGTGATTATCCTGTTGTAGGGGTGACCTATTATCAGGCTCAAGCCTATTGCACATGGCGTGCTGCCAGAATAATGGATGTATTGGAGCTTAATGGAACGGTAATTGACTCAATAGAGGTGCGACTTCCGACTGAGAAAGAATGGAAACAAGCTGCGAGAGGTAATTTAGCCGAAAGTGCCATGTTTCCGTGGGAAGAAGAAGGTATAAGAAAAAGTACTGGAAAGAAGAAGCATCAAGGAATGATACTAGCCAATATAAGAAGAAGTCCGGGAGTCATGGGTGGAATATCCAACAAGCTGATTGATGGAGCTCTGATAACAGCACCAACAGGTTCATACTGGCCCAATAGTTTAGGCTTGTATAATATGGCAGGGAATGTTTCTGAGTGGGTAGAAGAGAAAAAAGCTATGGGAAGTAATTGGAATGGTTACCCTCAAGAGGCAAATCTGCATTTATCACCTCCAGTGTTATCTGATACTACTAGGCTATCTACTCTTGGGTTCAGATGTGTGCTCGAGATTATTTCATTCAAAAAAGAGCAGATGTCAGAAGCGTTGGACCTACGAGCTAAGGATATTCAAAAACAGTTTGTTTATCTACCCTTTGATTCTCTGAGGAACAATCGTAGCAGTGACAAACCCATTTACATGGCTATAACTGAAACTTCTAATCTAATGTATAATACCTTCCTCTCTGAAGATGGGAGTGGAGCTTACACCCCGAATACGAAGGATTGGTATAAGTATACGAGATATCATCACATGCAGATGTATGACTGGCATTCGTACTATGATAATCATCCTGTCGTCAATATAACTCATCAGAGTGCTTTAGCTTACTGCAATTGGTTGACCAATAAGTATAATGGACTGGAAAAACGAGATTTTAAAAAAGTGGTGTTTAGGTTGCCGACAGAGTCAGAGTGGAACTATGCAGCTTGTGGAGGAAGACACGGAAGTATGTTTCCTTGGGGCGGACCATATTTGAGAAATAGTCGTGGGTGTTTTGTAGCTAATTTCTGCCCCTTAGAAGAGCGGTACCTTGTTGGTCATAGCGGTGGGACAAAAGAAACGTGTAACTATTTATACAATTATCCAAGTGACGATTATACCGTCAGCAGAGATAAGGATGGCGTTGAGTTTTTGACTCACGGAGACTCCTACTTCCCAAATGACTTTGGTATATATCAAATGTCTGGTAATGCTGCTGAAATGATCGACAAAATAGGAGTATCTAAAGGAGGTAGTTGGAATACGACTTGTGATTACTTCTTGCAAATAGAAAGTAGAGAATCTTATACGAACTCAAGTTCTACTCTAGGATTTAGGGTTGTGATGGAAGTGGTGGAGATGTAGAGAAGTTATTCTACTTCAAAACCTTGGCTTGCTATCCAATTTTTACCTTCTTGTAAGGAGTAGAATATAGCAATTACCCATTCTGTATTTTTCATAACATCGGTGTATACATCCATCAGTTCTGATATGGTGTCATTGATTACATAAGCACAAAAAAGCTTGTCATTCCATCGATTTGCATTTTTATCCATAGCTCCTATCATGCGGACTTCTGTAGCTGTCAGAGTAGTACCCTCTACTTGAGAGAAATCATTGATTTGGTACAGTTGAGAAGAAAAATTTGGGTTTCCAAGAATCTGACCGATTGCATTTTGAACACATTCCATTGTCATCACACCTGTATAGGTTACGATGACATTATTATTGTTCCATGAGACAGTACTTGGCATAGATTAAAGTATCGTGAAGATAAAGAATTTTACTTTGTTTTATAATTAACGTAGTTTTGAAAGGCTAAGTGGTTAAGCATTAGTTGTTTGTAAATTTCTCTAATCGACTTCAAAACCGTGACTAGCTATCCAGTTTTTAGCATCTTGTAGATTGTAGAAAACATTGATGACCCAATCAGTTTCTTTCATTTCTTTAAAATATAGGTCCATAAGGTCTTGTATTCTATCGTTGATGACATAAGCACAATAAAGTGTTTCATTCCAACGATTGGCGTTTCGATCCATAGCTCCAATCATTTTTATGTCTAATTCTTGAAGGCTTGTTGATTCTACTTTAGAGAAATCACTGATTTGATATTGTTGTTGCTCAAATTTTGGATTTGAAAGTACTTGGCTTATAACTTCACTGACAAGTTCCATGTCTAGATGACCTGAATAAGTGGCAATACAATTGTTATTCTTCCATAATAAAGTACTTGGCATAAATAGGGGACCGTGAAAGTACTAAAAAAAACTAAATGTAAAAGTATTAGCTTTTTATAAGCTCATTAAGAGCGGTTTAGCTAACTTGCCAGTCCAGCCCGTTTTAATAAAGCATCTGGTTTAGCGTCTCTACCTCTGAATCGCTTATATAACTTACTAGGGTGTTCGGTGCCACCTGCTGAGAGGATATTCTTTTTAAAGCTCAAAGCCGTTTCTTGATTGAAAATTCCGTTCTCTTGAAATGCCTCAAACGCATCAGCGTCCAACACTTCTGCCCACTTATAACTATAGTATCCACTACTATATCCTCCTTGAAAAATGTGAGAGAAGGAAGTACTAGTTATTGTTTCATTTACAGCAGGATATAAGTCCAAACCTTCTAATTGCTTTGTTTCAAATTGTTTAACACTGAGGTTAGTTTCGTGCGTAAGGCTATGCCAACCCATATCTATACGGCCCAATCCGATTTGCCTAATTGTGCCCATTCCTGCCATGAAGTTTGAAGAATCTTTGATTTTTTCGATGTATTCTTCTGGGATTGATTCTCCAGTTTCGTAGTGTTTAGCAAAAAGGTCGAGACATTCTTTTTCATAACACCAATTCTCCATGAGCTGACTTGGCAATTCTACAAAATCCCAATAAACGCTAGTGCCACTGAGACTAGCGTATGTGCCATTTGCCAGCATTCCGTGTAGTGCATGTCCAAACTCATGGAACAGAGTTGTTACTTCATTAAAAGTGAGTAGAGAAGGCTTCGTTTCAGTGGGTTTAGTGAAGTTGCATACGATGCTTACATGTGGTCGTTGATCGACGTTATTTTCTTTTTTCTGAGATCTGAAGCTCGTCATCCAAGCCCCTTGACGTTTTCCCGATCGTGGGAAGAAGTCTGCATAAAATACAGCCAAGTGCTTACCGTCTTTATCTTTCACTTCATAAGTCTGCACATCTCCATGGTAAAGGTCTATGTCTGTCCTCTGATGAAAGGTGATTCCAAATAGCTTTTTTGCAGTTTTGAATACACCTGCTACAACTCTTTCTAGTTGGAAATACGGCCTGAGCAATTCATCATCTATGGCAAATCGATCTTTTTTTAGTTTTTCTGAATAATATGCTGCATCCCACTTTTGTAATTTATCGATGCTGTCCTGTTTTTTTGCATATTCTGAAAGTTCTTCAAATTCTTTTTCTGCAAATGGAAGTGCTTTTTCTTCAATGTTAGAAAGGAAATTGAAGACGTTACTTGGAGATTTAGCCATTCGTTCTTCGAGTACGTAATGAGCGTGACTTTCATAACCCAATAGTTTAGCTCGATCAGCTCTGAGTTTTACAAGTTCCTTTATGATGTCTTCATTGTTGTTCTTATTTTTCTGAAATCCCTTGCTCCCAAACGCTCGATGCATTTTTTGACGCAAATCGCGACGTGTACTGTAAGTCATGAAAGGTATGTAGCTTGGATAGTCCAAGGTAAATATCCAACCTTCAAGTTCTTTTGCCTTAGC
>JBMYYN010000171.1:0-5120 GCA_049609445.1 Bacteroidia bacterium
CAAATTCGACTTGTTTGTTGCTTTTTCTTCTTCTTTTAGTTTTTGAGAAATACTAATCTGTGGAGGATAACCTATGTCATCAAGCAATTGAGCTACAAACGATAATGGTAATTCTTTACTTGCAGTCACCTCGCATCTTCTCTGCTCAAAATTTACTCTAGAACCAAGTATTCCATCATAAAATGACGGTAAATCCTCTAACAACTCTATACAACTAGAACAGTGTATAGCGGGAAGAGAGATGCCTATACGATAGATTGTTTCATTCTGATAGTCAACCAGTTGATCAAAGTTTTCTTTAAGATCAAACTGCTTGTACTTGAGTGACACCTCTAGTGGCATATTTTTCATATTGGCCACTACATCACTCAAAGTGGCACAACCATAGCAGCAAAAGACTTTGCCCTTTATGCTAACCAAATCATCATCACAACTGCTTTCACAGTATGCACATAAAGTTTCTATGGTTGTGCTTTTATCCACTCCGTTTTAAAATTCTACCTCAAAGATGATATGTGCCATAAATTGTACTATTGAGTTTAGTCAGTAGGTGTTATGATATTGGTTTATATCACTTTATCTACACTCTCTCTATATTGTAAAAGTATCTAACTTCTGCCTAAGAAAAAAATCAATAATAGTCTCAAAAAGACAATATGGCTTGTTACAATCTAGCTTCCTCTCATCACCAACAAGGGTAACTCGACGTGAGCACAAATAGTCTTGGTGACACTTCGATTAAATAGGTAATCAAGCATCGAATTGTGCGAATGATACACACAAAGCATATCAGTCTTATCCTTTGATATATAGTCGTTTATACCATCTACTACGCTCTTATTTCTAACTGTCTCAACGGGCACTTCTCTACTCCCTAGGGTGATGGATCTAGGAGCAACAGTATTGTAATCTGTGAGCACTCTTAGGACCTCAAACCGTCCAAAATCTATATTCATGTTGGATAATAAATTTTCAAGAAATTCGGCTTTAGGCAGTTCATCTTTGGCTGTAGATACGGTCACAGTACCTATAGGTTTCAACACCGTAGATGAAGGTATGGCAAGCACAGGAACTTTAGAAGTCCTAATAATGGACTCCGTCACAGATCCCATTAGCTTGCTTGTTATATTATTTTCCCCTTTGGTACCCATTACTATAAGATCTGGAGCAGTGACCTTTGTTACTTGCTCTACCCATTCTTTTAGGTATCCATATCTCAGAATCACCTCAGGAGTACGGTCATAGTCCTTCTTTATTTTGGCCAATAGAGTCTTCATGTCTCTCTTAGCATCCTCCATCATCAAATCATCCAGTCTGAGCATAATTCCGCTACCAGATGCTGGCTGCTTAATGGAGTGAATAAGTGAAATTTTCAAATTGTCATATTTGAAATTTTCGTATACATATGACACCGCTTTGTAAGCGTTTTCTGAGAAATCTGTTGGGATAATAATTTTCATCTAATTCTATTTAGGCGGTTTGTGTTTCTGCTGATTTACGCATTTGCTGCGTTAACGTGTAGTCATCCGTAGTCGTGGTTTCTAACCAGTTGATACCCGTTAGTCTAAAGACCTGAACGTGCAATCCAAGCTCATCCTCAAAATATTGTTCTAGGTCGTTGACTGTCATTTCTTCTTTCCAACGGACATTATGAGGTCTAATGTCCGGATTCAATTCTCCTGCAGTTTTATTCTCTCGAATCATATCCTTTTTGTGTGATCCTTCGACAGACTCGTGAGATTTCACAAAAAACTCTAATCTTAAACCCTTAAATTCCTTTGCAAAACGGTCTTTGATGTCTTTTATAGACGTCTCTGCTGATACTCTCATTACATTACTTTTATAAGGTAATTGTTATACTCATCCTTCAACTCAGACCAGATTTTATCAAAAGCTTCCATTCTTGTTACCAAAGCTTCATTCTCTTCCACTTTTCTATGGTCTGTTGCTACGTTATTTGCTTTTGCATTTGCTACGATTTTTTTCTCTTCCTCGTTGATATCATGCTTCAATTCGTCAATCACTTCGCAGTGACGGATAAACTGATTTTGAAAATGTTCAGCGGATGCAAGCACTTCTGTTTTTGTGTTTTTTGAAGTCACTTCTCCTAGTCTATTTCTATACGTTTCTATCTCATCTCTCGCAAAATCTAAAGCTTTAATCCAATCTTTGTTTTCGCTGTGAATTTCGTGTAAATACTTTTTTGTGGTCATGATTTTATGTTAATTTTTTAATTTAATATAAGTACAGGAATACTACATTCCTTAAGTAATTCTTTTGTGGTACTCTTCTGGAAAAGTTCTTGTATGAAACTTCGTTCGTGATGTTTTAATACGAGCAGATTAGCGTTCTCCTTTTCGAGGTACTTCTGTACGCCTTCCGAAACAGTCTTGTCCCATATAGAAACCTCTTTGAGTTTAGGCTCTTCGAAAACAACTTCTACTGCATAAGCTTCCGCTTCTGGCTCAACAGATATCATATCGATTCTAGCATTAGCTACCCTGGTGAATGGAGCGAGCAAATCAAGCTTTTCTTCTATTTTCTCCTTATGATCATTTCCATATACAATGATATCCAACCCATTGTATTGAGCATTCTGCGGTATTGCTATCACAGGAACTTCACTATTTCTGCTCACTGCTAACGTAACACTACCTAACAGGCTCCTGATAAACCCCGACTCCCCACTAGTACCCATCATCACAAAGTCAACTCCAAGCTCCATAGCTTGCTCTATTATCACATCAGAACCGAGCCCAAAGTGAGAGTGCATTTCAGGAATAATGCCACTACTTTGAACAACCTTATCAGATACCTTCTGAAGTTTCACTTCGGTTGCCGACTTGGTATTGTCCAACAGAGTGTTAGCTAATTCCATCTGAGCATTTGCATCCACAGCTGGAACATGCATCACATTCAATATATGAAGACTTACTCCATAGTCCTTGCAAAACTGAGCCGCATACAATACAGCATTTGTCGCAGTGTCTGAAAAATCTGTAGGAACGAGAATTGATTTCATACTTTTTACTTTTAAATGGTACTATTTGAGAGCTTATCTCTCCCAAACATTGTACTTCAAAGTTCATATGAAAAGTACCTATCCAATATGCTTACGGTCAGTAAAATTTATGATTTTAGACAGACGAAACTAGCTCAATAAGCTATTTTGAATTCAGGTATTCGATAACCTCTGTCTCTAACTTCGCATTAAGCAGACTGTTGGTTTCCAAAAGTTTTTTGAGCTCACTGATGTATGATCTTGTCTGAACAGAATCCTCACTAAGTACTCGAGCTTTACACTTCGAACACATCTCACTTTCTGGCTTTGAGCAGCTTTTGGGAGCCACCTTTTCAAGACAAGCTATCAGCTCTTTTATCTCAGCTCTATGTGATTGAAGACTCATAGTTGAGGCTCTTCTCCAATGAAATTAGAATAGTTTTCTTCAAAAAACTTTTGACAGTCCTCACATTCCAAGAGTTGATAGTATTCCCAAAGGTTTATTTTTTCTAAGTACTCATTGCAATGGGCACAAGTACTGCTTTCTGTACACCATTCAAAATAGTGTCCTTTGCATATATAAATCTCAGTTTTCTTAAGTTCCGTTGAATCCTTTGGGCTAGAATCTAGTACGATATCAAATTGACGCTCTTCAGGCACTACTGCCGCTATAAGTACTATTAAGCTTACAAATACTATGATAAAAGTACTCCGTCCCATTCTCGTATTCCATTTTCAAGATTATAAAGATTTTGAAAACCCATTTCTTTTAGAACTTTAACGGCTACTTTGCTTCTGGAACCGGTACTGCAGTATATAAACAATTGCGTGTTCTTCTCTAACTCTGAGAAGTATTCTATAAACCGCTGTGTCATTAGGTCAATATTCAAAGCTCCTTCTAGATGGCCTTCATCATATTCTTCTTGGTTACGCACATCGACCATAATGCCTTCCTCAGCATTAAAAAGTCTATTCAACTCTTCTGAGGTATTTATAGTTATAATTTGATGCACGTATTCCTAATCTTATTGAATACAAATGTGCCTCTACTCCCTGCTTAAAAAAATGACTGCAGGTAGTCTACTCTATGATATTGCTCAGAATGGTGAATTTTTGAGCTTATCGTAGTTTACGATAGTGATCTCAGAGCTGTTTACGTTGATATAACCATCGTTTTTAAACTCGGTCAACATTCGAATGGCCGTCTCTACCGATGTCCCTGCCATGGACGCTATTAATTCTCGAGGAATTTTCATGGTAAAGCTTCCTTCTTTGCCATATATATCGCACATAACTACCAGCGAATTGGCGACTCTCTTTCTAACTGACTCATAAGCAAGTTCTAGTATTTTACTTTCTTTGATCAGTAGGTTCTTGCTTAACAATTTCAAAAATTTGCTGCTTACCTCGGCATTTGTATCTAGCAAATGTTTAAAATCCTCCATTGGAATTTGCCAAATTTCACTTTCCTCAATTACCTCAGCAGTCTCTGCATGGTCGTGATCTTCTAAAGCACCCCAATATCCAAAAAAGTCTCCTGAGTTGCACAGTTCAAGTACCACCTCTTTGCCGTCCTTGTTCATCTTGACTATTTTGACCTTTCCTGCATTCAAAAAGTAGATAAATCTAGGTGTATCTCCCTCCTTGTAAATTAGCTGCTTTGCCGAAAACGATTTTATGACCTTATGCAAGAATAAGTCTTCGAACGAATCAGAGTGAATGTGTGCTGTGCCGGCATTGGATGATTTACGTAATCTATTTTCTATGGCACTTAGCAGATCAGTTTCCTCAAAAGGCTTAGTTATATAATCATCTGCCCCAAGCGTCATTCCTTTTCTAACGTCACTTTTTTCCGCTTTTGCAGTCAAAAAGACAAATGGAATATTTATTGTCTCCTTGTGTTTGCTCAAGATATGAAGAACACCATACCCATCTAAAACTGGCATCATTATGTCACAAAGAATAAGATCAGGCAGATGCTCTAGAGCCATTTTAGCTCCTTCCTTCCCATCCCCAGCTTCTAATGTGGCATAGCCCGACAACTCTAGCAACTCAGCTATGTTCTCTCTTATATCTACGTTATCCTCTATGATAAGAATGGTGCTTTGTTCTGTCATTT
>JBMYYN010000172.1:0-5059 GCA_049609445.1 Bacteroidia bacterium
ACTACTTCGAGCAGGTTCTGTGCATTGAATCCAATTACTCTTCTAGTTCCATGTTCTTTGTTCTTCCAATTATAGGTAATTGTCTCCACATTCATCAAGGCATTTAGACCATACTGTAGCGGTTCTATATTGGTTTTTATGGTGGTGTCTGAGCTGACTGATGTTGAATTAGTTACATATATTTTATTCCATCTTCTTGTACTGTTTCCTATGAATCTTGTGCCATTGACAAATGGAAGAATGTCTCCCCTAAAATAAAACTCGGATATAAGAGAAGCTACAGAAAATCTTCTAATCTGAAATGAATTACTTCGTGTAGACAATGATGTACCATTTCCTACACTAAAATCTACCAAGCTATCTGTTTGATTATATCTCCCAAAAGCTACGGAATAGTCACCTTCAGCTTTTGTCACATATCCCATAGAAACCGAATATTCTCCTACAGCGTCTGTACCATATCCCAATGCCATCGATGCAAAGCCCGTAGCATCAGATCCTCTCCCGACAGCAATTGAATATTTACCCGTAGCATCATTACTGTAACCGAATGTAGTAGAATAGTCGCCAGTGGAATTATTTGAACGACCCATTGCTATAGAATAATCTCCAAAAGCATCGCAAGAACTACCTGAAGCAAAGGAAAAACGTCCATCAGCCTCTGAATTTGAACCTAGAGAAACAGAGGCAATTCCTTTTGCCTTGTTACTATTTCCTATCGCGACGGAGTAATTTGCCTCAGCAAGATTTTGGAATCCGATTGACAACGAGTTATTTCCATTGGCAGACGAAAATTGACCCAGAACCACGCTTCCCTCATCTGTAGCAAAACAATTATCTCCAGCTGCGAAAGAGTGTTTTCCAGAGGCTTTAGAATATGAGCCAAAAGCTACACTATAATCTCCTATGCTATCCTCATCCCAATTTTTATTTGCAATTCTACCTGCTCTAAAAGCTCCTTTAGAATCATCATAAAACATCTTAGTTTCAAATCCTGAGACGTGGTTCAAAGATTCATCACCTATGACGAAATCATTCCCAGAATTTCTTGCATAAATTAATCCCCCGCTTTCTGCTAGAATAGATAAATCTGAAACGTTTTTCCAAGTAGATTGACCTGAGCTATCTGCTGTCAAAACTTGATTATGGCTACCGTTAAATCTTGGCAACTGATATGATTCATTTATCTCAACCGATCCATTATTATAGACAACAAAAGCATTGCTTAATTGATTGCTCCACGCACTGGCATATCCATTTCCAATAATAAATAGTGCAGGAGAACCTAGCGTTGAAACTCCGTGCAGAGTATCATTATACTTTCCAATGGCAAGGCCGCCTTCTGTATTCATTTGAGTTCCCTCACCCAAAGCGGTCGATGCTATTCCCTTAGCTTTCGTATATCTACCAGCAGAGAATGACGCAACACCACTGGCTGATGTAGATCTTCCGAACGCAACTGAAGCTGTTCCAGTAGCAACATTTTCATCCCCAACTGAAAGGCTCGCAACCCCTGAGGCTTTCGATTTGTAACCTAATGCACTTGAGTAGAAATTACTTGCCTCTGATTGGAACCCCGTTGCAAAACTTCCCCTACTTGTAGCCTTCGTCATATACCCTGATGTAGTAGAAGACTCACCTGAGGCTTCTGACAATCTGCCTAAGGCAGTTGCTCCATAACCAGATGCTTTGTTGGTTTGCCCAATTGCTACTGAATACTCATTTGTGGCCTCGGAATGAAAACCCATAGCTATTGCATAATGATTGCTTGCCTTTGTTCCGCTTCCTGCTGCAAAAGATCCATTACCAGTCGCCGAATCTAATTGACCGATGGCCACAGCTCCGCCACCGCTAGCAACACTTCTATCGCCTATAGCTGTAGTATATAAACCGGTAGCTTTAGATTGAAAACCTAATGCGGTAGATCTATTGCCAGATGCAGTAGATTGATATCCCCCTGCTATAGAGTAATCTCCTTCTGCTTTGCTCAAATATCCCAGTGCCGTGGACACATTACCGTTTGCTTCCGAACTGCTTCCCATCGCCACAGATGAGGTCCCATTTGCTTCAGTATTTATACCGGCAGCAAGAGAGTTGGTTCCTTTAGCCTCCGAGTACGTTCCAAATGCGGCTGAAGCTGTGCCTCGAGCCTCAGTTCTTGCACCTGCTGCAAACCCACTTTGACCGGTAGATTTAGTATTCTCCCCAAATGCAGTAGAGAACGTCCCAATACTATCTTCATCCCATCCTTTTGTGTACATTACTCCAGCTCTAAAAGCTCCTTTGGTTTTGTGAAATACAAGTCTCTTATCGTGCGAGACATCATTATCATCATTTATCTGAGTACTTCCGAGGATAAAACTGGCAGAATCGTGATCTGATACTAGTCTAATGGTTTGTCCATTTTTCTCAAACAGACTCGCTGCTGACGACTCCAATACCACAAAACCTCCATCACTCAAATACAAAGTGTCGTTGGAAAATGAAAGCATCTGAAGTTCATTCGTAGCAGAGCTATCTCCATCAAATACATTATCCGTAGGTAATGTTATGCTTCCTCCATCTGTTAGACTGATTACTTCTCCTGTGATAGATATATTCTGTATCTCATTCGTAGATGAACTGTCTCCATCAAACACATCATCAGTAGGTAGTGTTATGCTACCGCCATCTGTTAGACTGATTACCTCCCCTGAGATACTCAGTTGCTGATCATCAGCATTGTCCAAATATTTTTTTAGCGAAACATGATTTCCATTGCTTAGGTACAAGGTATCGTTGATTAGAGATAGCACTTGCAACTCATTCGAATTATCATCATCCACTAAAATGACTGATCCACCATTGGTTAATTGGATAGAATTTCCTGTTTTGGAAAGAAGCTGAATCTCATTGGAGTTATCATCATCGGCCAAGATCACAGACCCTCCGTTGCTTAGCTTAATCAAACTATCGGTTTTCGTAATGAACTGTATCTCATTGGAACTTGAACTATCTCCATCAAACATTTCTATTGTTCCCCCGCCATTAGACAAAGTAAGCAATCGTCCTGCAGTAGTGAGTTGTTGTAATTCGTTAGACGTAGAACTATCTCCATCAAAATTACTTTTTGCAGGTAGCTTGATGTATCCTCCACTACTTAAAAATACAGTATCTCCATTTATACTAAGGGTCTGAATTTCGTTTGTAGCATCATCATCATTAAGTACCAAATTTTTAACGTATAAAGCAGTATCTGCAACTACCGATCTCTTTGCTAAATCTGACACCCTTCCATTTGGGCTACTATAGATATTTGTTTCACCTACTTTAGTGAAGTTTGTCCCATTATTTAAATCTACATATGTCACTAGCTTCACTGAGCCACTGCTATAATCTACGTCAAAATCTCCGGATTGATTTGATCCCAAACCTATAGCAAGACTAAATTTTCCCCACTCAGAAGTCATCACTGAAGTATGTTCCTCTGTATACAAAACCGTAGAGCCGTCGGTCAATTCTATTTGAATAGCAATAGATTGACTGGCTATTGGTTTTTTGGTGGCTGGATCAATAGCTACTGCCTGATACGAAAATGGATTTTGACTAAACCCAAAAGTGCTGATTAACAGCATAAAAAATAAAGGTAAAACGTTCTTCATGAGATTAAATTTTTATGAATTTTGAAATAAACTGAGTGTTAGATTGATTGATTTTGACGAAGTACATCCCGGCTGGCAGTTGACCAACTTGGATTGTCTTAGTCTTGGAATGCATGGGAATTGTCAGTACGTCTTGCCCCATTCCATTCATTATTATGACCTTTTCTACAACTACATCGGATGAAACCTGAAGTTTGTTGGAAGCAGGGTTAGGATAGAGAGTAAGTTTTAGGTTTTCAACTTTCATAACAGAAAGGGTGAACAAATTTCTATGTTGCTCTAGTCCTTCTGAGAGAAGAACTGAAGCAGTATTGTGTACCTCTGCGGCAGTTTCTCCTATGGTCACGGACAGCTTAACATTTGTATTTTCGATAGTATTGCCTCCTTGGCTTACTGCATCTCTTTCGATCTGCTGAGCATATACCCCAAAACCAATGGAAATAAGGAATAGACTTAAGACAGCTTTTATTATTCTTTTCATGACTGATACTCTGCTTTTTGTACTCATTAATGTCTTAAGTAGATTAAAGGTTACCAAGAGGCGATATTTTTTTGGTTACTTGCCCTTGTAACTCTTATTGTGGTATTATTGTGTAGATGAAAACATACTTATCATTTATTCTACTAATAGCTTACAACACACTGATAGGCAGCACCATAAACTACGACTCGCTTCTTCATCAAGGTGCTCAACTCTGTGAACAAGGTCAAGTAAAACAGGGAATAAATCTGGTAGAAGAGGCCAAGACAGGATTTGAAAAAGACGAAAATTGGTCTATGTATACACAGGCATCTATCTCATATTGGTATGCTTATTACCAACTGTATGGAGATATTGATACTGTGCTACAAAGCTTCGAGGATTTGGGGATTATGGTCAACTCTAAAATGCCAGACAGCATAGATATAGCAGCCAATGTAAACCTCTATCATAGTTATTTTTTGTACTATGACAATCAGATAGGCGAGAGTATGAAAGCGAGTGAGCGAGCCTTGCATTTTTATGAAAAAAATCGAACCAAAAACTTAGAGAACATTAGCTCATTATACAATAACCTAGGTGTACTCCATTCAGAACAAGGAAATAACAAAAAAGCTGAAGATTACATGCTAAAATCAATTGAGATAAAAACAGACTTTGATGAACAAGGTATACCCTTTTCCGAAGAGACTATCGTTTTTAACTTTTTGAACCTTGCTAATATGTATTATTTCGCAGGACGTTATGACCTTTTTCTTAATTATCAGCAAAAGCTTAAAGACAAGCTCAGTACTATTAAAATGGATCCTAGTGTAGAACTGAGGATGATCAAAAACTACCTCCGGTACAATCTGCGAAATAAAAAGGATTACAAATTAGCAAAACAATATCTCGATGAACTTCAAGCATTCGAAAAAACATTCGACGTAGACTTCTA
>JBMYYN010000173.1:0-5050 GCA_049609445.1 Bacteroidia bacterium
TCAGTTCGTCTTCTCTCTCCCCCACTTAGCACTTTACCTAAGTTATTTCTAACTTTTTCAAGTCCAAATTCAGCAATGAGCTCCTCCGTTTTCGCATCTTGCTCTTCCTGAGTCTTGTTGGTCATTTCTAGTACAGCTCTAATATTATCCTCTACTGTCAGATCTCTAAAAACTGAAGCTTCCTGAGGCAAATAACCTACTCCTTTTTGAGCTCTTTGATACATCGCTTTGCCTGTGATGTTCTCATCATCTAGGAACACATTCCCTTCATTTGGTTGAACAAGCCCCACGACCATATAAAAGGTTGTTGTCTTTCCCGCACCATTAGGTCCTAGGAGTCCGACTATTTCCCCTTGCTCCACTTCGAGTGACATGTCATTCACCACTCTACGCTTTTTGTATTGCTTTACTAGATTATCAGCTCTTAAACGCATCTTGCTTTCAAAAGTAGTACACTAATGAAGAAGTAATATCTGTTTTAAATTATATTTGTCCAATTATTAAAAATTAAAGATGAAGAAGATATTCATAGCATTATTGTTTGTAAGTGCTTTCTCTATGACGAGTAATGCACAACAGTGGTTGACTATTAAAGGTGGCGGAGGATTAGCTATGCAACCAGGGCTTACTGGAAGTAAAGCAGGTATTAATATATTAGGAGGAGTAGGTTACAAACATCAAATCTCAAACTTCCTAATGCTAGAGGGTGATATCCTTATGGATATGAGATCTATTGAATACTTCACAGGAGTAGCAGATGCTGATGGGAATGCAATTTATTTTGATGGTGGTGGAGACTACCTTCAAATTCCTATCACTCTTCAATATAAGATCCCATTTAAGAAGAAAGAACTCGTTCCATACAGAATGGGGCAACCTAAATCATACTTCTTCATAGAAGGTGGACCATATTTAGCTTACGGACTTTCAGTAACTCCGTTTTACGATCCTGTAATCATTGCAGCATGGGTTGATTCTGATGTAGACCCATTCACAGAAGATGACTTAAAACCTCGTAAAATTGATGTAGGCGTAACAACTGGATTTGGATTCAACTTCAATCTTGGTGAAGGCAAAAAAAGACTTATCCTAGGAGCAAGAGCAAACTATGGAATGCTTAATGTATATAAAGATGAAAGATTAGGAAGTGCTAGCAACTTCTCGGCTCAAGGATATTTAGCTCTAGATATCAGCCTTACTAATAGACAACATATCAAGCATCGTTGGTAGTCTTGATGTCTTTCAACATTAGTTGAAGACTTCTATTACCTCGAAAGACATTTTCATTAATCTGAAAGCAGGCTTCAAAAGAGTCTGCTTTTTTTATATCCGTAAATTTATCAGCCATTCCAAAACCTACTGCAGCTATCGAATCATTGTCCCTTTTCACATTCAGCCGAATATGCTCCATGGTCTTTCCTATTATTTTTCCTGTCCCGTCATCTGATAATCCATTAGCATAAAACACAGGTGTCATGTTTGCTGGACCAAATGGTGCCATCTTCTGGACAATAACCAACATTTTATCACTTACATCGTTTATTCCTATCTCGGCATCATAGTACACTTTCGGAGTCAACATCTCTTCATCAAGCATCTCCTTTCCCACTTGTTCAAATGCTTGTCTAAAAGCATTTAAATTCTCAAGTTTTAAAGTCATCCCCGCCGCATACATATGCCCACCAAACTGCTCCAAATAATGGCTACACTTTTCTAGTGCTGCGTGGACGTCAAAACCTTTAACACTACGTGCTGACCCTGCTAACATCCCATCTCCACTTTTCGTTAAGATAACCGTAGGTCTGTAATATAACTCAATTGCTCTACTAGCTGCAATACCTACCACACCTTTGTGCCAGTCTTCCTTATAAAAGACATGTGTCTTTCTTTCTAACAAGTCTGGATTCTTTGATACTATCTCCTGAAAGTCAGCTGTAATTTTCTGATCAACTAATTTTCTGCTTGCATTCTGAGAGTGAAGCTCTTGTGCATATTCGTCAGCAGTTTCTTCATTTTCTGCGATCAGCATCTTTACTGCACTTTTTGCATCATCCATTCTTCCAGCTGCATTGATACGAGGGCCGAGATAAAAGACCAAATCCCCTATGCTAAGCTCCTCCTTATTCAGTGACACCTCTATCAACTTCCGCAATCCAACTCGAGGTTGCTGATTTATAATTTTCAATCCGTAATGAGCGATGATTCTATTTTCATCTGTAATAGGAACTATATCACTAGCAATGCTGAGAGTAGCAAAATCTAAATATTGCAGATACTCTTTCTGGTCTAGACCATTGACTTCACAATAGGCCTGGGCGAGTTTCAGGCCAATTCCACATCCTGCTAGTTCCTTATAGGGATACTCGCAGTCTGAGCGTTTGGGATCCAAGACTGCCACCGCATCGGGCAATTCTGAACCAGGAAGATGATGGTCACATATTATAAAATCTATTCCCTTCTCTTTCGCGTATGCTACTTTATCTACAGATCTTATCCCACAATCTAACGCAATAATCAAGCATAAATCATTCTCTTTTGCATAATCTATTCCAGCGGTACTTACACCATACCCTTCCTTATATCTGTCAGGAATATAGTAGTCTATTTGTAGAAACTTATCCTTAAAAAAGGAATAAGCCAACGCAACCGAGGTTGTCCCATCTACATCATAATCACCAAATATGAGTACACCTTCATTTTTTTCCTGAGCACGCTGAATTCTCTCGATTGCTTTATCCATATCCTTCATCAAAAAGGGGTCGTACATATCGCCTATTCTGGGATTAAAGAATTTCTTAACCTTATCTACTGAATCGACTCCTCTCTGTGCTAGCATTTTAGCAATAAGAGGTGGTGCATTTACCTCTGAGATTAGGGTGTCTACCACAGACTGATCTGGGGCAGATTTTTGTTTCCATATTTTGTCTTTTGCTGACATACTTATCTACTCCAAATATATAAACACATAACCTCAAATAAACAAAAAAGGGAATGACTATTAGCCACTCCCTTTTCGTTGTTATCTATATGAAGAAATTATTAGATAGAAATCTCCACCTGACTCAAGTCTATAAATTTCTGTACTCTACTATTGATTTCCGAATCTGAAAGATCTACTATTCTTTCCGTTCCAAATTTCTCAACACAAAAACTAGCCATAGCACTACCGTATATCACAGCTCTTTTCATATTGTCAAAAGATACATCATCTGTTTTTGCTAGATATCCTATAAATCCACCCGCAAACGTATCCCCAGCTCCTGTAGGATCAAATACAGACTCTAATGGTAAAGCAGGACAGAAGTAAACTTTCTCATCCTGGAATAATAAAGCACCATGTTCTCCTTTTTTGATAATGAGATATTTAGGTCCCATAGCCATTATTTTTTTAGCAGCAGTCACTAGAGCATATTCTCCACTTAACTGTCTTGCTTCTTCATCATTGATGATAAGCACATCTACCATAGCGATAGTTTTGTCTAATTCCTCTCTTGCTATGTCCATCCAAAAATTCATAGTGTCCATAGCAATGAGTTTAGGCTTCACTTCCATACGTTCGATCACCTTACGTTGAACATCTGGAGAAAGATTTCCGAGCATCACATACTCGCTTCCTTGGTAAGCAGCAGGGATAATAGGATCAAAATCACCTAGCACATTCAGTTCTGTCACAAGTGTATCTCTACTGTTCATATCATTATGATACTTTCCACTCCAGAAAAATGATTTCTCATCTTCTTTTATTTGTAAACCCTCAGTATCAGCACCGTGTCTTTCTAAAAGAGCAATGTCTTCCTTTGGGAAGTCTCCTCCAACTACAGCTACCAAATTCACTTTTTCAGCAAAATAGCTACTACTTAGAGTAATGTACGTTGCCGCACCACCTATTATCTTATCTGTCTTGCCAAATGGCGTTTCTATGGCATCAAAAGCCACGCTTCCTATTACTAGTAAACTCATTGGTGCAAAAGTAATTTTTACTACAACTTTCTGTGCATATCCTTTTTTAGATTTTACACCTCTTATTCTAACGGCATGTCCTTCTCTGTTATAGAATCGTTGAGTACATTCGCAGCGATGAATTTGTCAGACATAGCAAAAAAATTGGACCAAGCTGCCGCGACATCCACGGCAACAGCTCAAATAAGTAACACTGAATCTTTCAGTGAAGAAGAAGCATACGAGATTCAAAGACTATCATTAGAAGAAAGATATGCCCGCGGTGAAAAATTTGTAGGACTAAAGTTAGGCTTCACATCCTTTGCAAAAATGGAGCAAATGGGGGTACACGACATGATATGGGGTCGATTGACAGATGACATGCTCTATAAGTCTGGAGAAGAGCTTCCATTAGAAAAATTTATTCATCCACGTGCTGAACCCGAAATTGCGTTTTTGCTAAAAAAGGATTTAGACCGTGAGATCTCACTTGAAGAAATCCCTGAATATATTTTGGCTTGTGCACCGGCTATTGAGATAATTGATTCCAGATATGAAAATTTCAAATTTTCGCTAGAAGATGTCATCGCGGACAATTGCTCTTCCGCTGGTTTTGTTTTAGGGGCATGGCAGCCTCTTCCTGAAAACCTAAATGATTTAGAGGTTAGCTTACTATTTGACAAAGAAATAATGCAAAGCGATAGTAGCAATGCCATCCTGGACAATCCGTTGCTTTCTATTTGCAATGCTTCTCGACTAGCAGCCAAGTACAACCAACCATTTAAAGAAGGTGAAGTCCTATTGGCCGGAGCCGCAACACCTGCAGTTTTCATTGAAAAAGGAAAAAAAATAACTGCAAAAGTGAGCTCTTTGGGAAGCTGTAATATTTTTCCAAAATAATTTGAAAAACGTTTTGTAATTCAAAACAAAATCTATCTTTGCACTCGCTTTTGAAAGGAAAGAAATATTTTCTCACTTCGAAAAAGCTAAAACGCCTTCATAGCTCAGCTGGTTAGAGCGGTTGACTGTTAATCAATAGGTCCCTGGTTCGAGTCCAGGTGAGGGCGCATAGAGTACAGCTCGGTTCCATATGGAACCGAGCTGTTTTTGT
>JBMYYN010000174.1:0-5036 GCA_049609445.1 Bacteroidia bacterium
AAACGAAAAATAGGTGCAATTGGAGTAAGGATAAAGAACGGCACGAGTATGCACGGATTTGCACTTAACATAAAAACTGACCTTACCTACTTTAATCATATAGTACCTTGCGGCATCACTGACAAGACAGTAACATCAGTGGAAAAGGAAGTTGGAGACGTAAGTTTCGAAGAGTTTAGCAATGCCTTTGTATCCTGTTTTGAATCAGAATGGTCCAAAAGCCTAACTTTGTAGTAACTAAACGAACTAATGAGCATTATTAAAAAAATCTTACTTTGGATTATAGGACTAACAATCACGGGCTTAGTATTGGCTGTAGTATTTGCTCTTTATGCCAATTTCAGTAGTGGTTACCGTGTAGGTAGGATCATCAAAGTCTCTGAAAAAGGATATGTCTTCAAAACCAACGAAGGTCAGCTTAACACAGGTGGATTTAGCGAAGGTGATGGAGATATGACCAGTAGTATATGGAAATTTTCTGTCAAAAAAGGAGACCAAGAAATACTGGATCAACTAAAAGATGCAAACAAAGAAATGGTGCGTCTATACTACGATGAGAAGTTTGTCAAAATTCCATTTTTAGGCGACACGAAATACTTTGTAACTAAGGTCGAGATCGTAGAATAAAATTTACTCTACCTTATTTTCTGAGCAGCTTTCACTAAGGACTTAAACTCAGCTATATCTTCCGATTCACGTGACACTGATGATAGACTTTTAGAAACATCTTTCATGGTCATTCCTTTAGCGTACTCTGACTCAGACAGAATCATCCCATATAGTGCCAATGTAGTCGCAAGCTTGATATTCTCATCTGCCTCGCTTATGTCTTTTGGCATCTCAATATGCGATATTTCAATAAGTTTACTCTTCAATCCATTCGGCTCTTTATACCTAAATTTGACAGTACAAAACTCCTCGCTATTTCCTTTCTCTCTGACCTCTTGATACTTCAATGTATCCACTGTCCCGTAAACATCTGTTTCTTCTCCAAAAGGAACAATTTCATATAAAAACGTTACCGTTCCATTCTCTCCTAAGTCTCCGGCATCTTTACTATCATCGTTAAAATCTTCATCCTCCAATATTCTGTTCTCATACCCTATTAACCGGTAACTTTTAATTTTCTTCGGATTAAACTCTACTTGCACTTTTACATCTTTAGCTACTGTATATAATGTACATCCAACTTCATTCATAAATACTTTTTTAGCTTCTTTAAAATCATCTATATAAGCATAATTTCCGTTTCCCTTATCTGCCAAGATTTCCAAATTATCATCTTTATAATTTCCCATTCCAAAACCTAAAACTGAAAGGAATACACCAGATTCTTTTTTCTTCTCAATCAGACGTGTTAAGCCTCCAATATCTGAAACACCAACATTGAAATCACCATCAGTGCATAGGATTACCCTGTTATTCCCTTGCTCTATGAAATTCTCCAAAGCCGTCTTATAAGCCAACTCTATACCAGCTCCTCCGGCAGTGCTACCACCAGCTTCGAGTCTATAAATTGCGTCGATTATATCTATTTTTCCACTTGCTATAGAGGTAGAAGGCAGCACTAAACCTGAATTGCCTGCATATACCACTATTGCCACCCTATCATCAGGTAATAAATTGTCCAGGAGAAGAGTTAAACTTTTCTTGACTAAATCCAACTTATTGGCAGCTTGCATCGAACCTGACACATCAAGTAAAAACACCAAATTGGAATTGGGTTTATTCCCCTCTTGTAGAGACTTACCTTTTATACCAATTTGTAGCAATTGATGCTTTTTATTCCAAGGGCAATCTGTCATTTGAATAAAACTAGAAATTGGTTCTCCTTCATTTACCTCAGGGTATTCGTATTGAAAATAGTTTATCAATTCTTCCACACGTACGGCTTCAACAGGAGGCATACTTCCCATATTTATATACCTTCTAATATTAGAATAACTAGCCTTATCTACGTCGATAGAGACAGTACTAAGAGGGTCTCTCTTCACATCTTTAAAACCATTTTCTTGTGGCTTAGAGTAGTTTTCATTGTTATGTTCTACCACTGAATAAACATTAGATAATATCCTCCTGTTTCTACTATTCGATTTTTTTTGAATGACGCCAGCACAAGCTACGCTTAGCATGTTGTTAGACCTCAGAGGTTTTCTTGAATTTATGACAATAGCTCCGATTTCATGATTTGTTAACGGAGTTAGGTAGATTGAATCAATAGAACTTTTAATCATTTTAACCGGAATCATCTTTACAAAATCACTATAGTCCAATGATTTTACTGTCAACACTATTGTATCTGTTACCATACTGGCATCTACTTTCAAATCGAAGAATCCTTGTTCATCTGAATACGTCCCTGTGACTTTCTTTGCCCCATTTGCTACCATTATCGTTGCATAAGGGACAGGAGACTTCTGAATTGAATCCAATAGTCTTCCTCTGATATTCACTTGTCCAAAACAAGCTACTTCAATAAACACTACCGCTAGTACAGCTAATCCTCTAATAATTTCTTTTTGATTTTTCATATTATTCCTGTTTGGTTTTACCCAAAGTTAGAAAGAACAAAATCAAAAAAATTAGGTGTTTTTAGGAACGGACAACTCTAAGGAATAAACTGACAATCCTAGTTTAAATTCGTTTTTAACAAAATTATAGACTCCAGTCTATCGGCTGATCCAAGTATTCATTTGCCGAGCTAAATGGACGACTTCCAAAAAATCCAGCTTTACCACCTGCATATACTTCCGCAGCAGGATGTGGAGCTTCAAGAATAAGATGTTTAGATTCATCAAGAAGTGATTTCTTACTTCTTGCGTAGTTTCCCCAAAGTATAAAAACAAGTCCATCTTTCTCTTCAGACAACACTTGAAGTACTCGATCTGTGAACTGCTCCCAACCTTTCCCTTTGTGAGAAGCAGGTTTCTTTTCTTCTACAGTGAGGATCGAATTGAGCAATAGAACACCTCTCTTTGCCCATGAGGATAACTCCCCACTTTCAGGAATTTCAACACCTAAATCTGAGTTGAGTTCTTTAAAAATATTTCGCAACGATGGAGGGATTCTATTGCCCTCTTCTACCGAAAAACAAAGACCGTGTGCTTGTCCTTTCCCGTGATATGGGTCTTGCCCCAGGATAACAACTTTCACGTCTTTAAACGGTGTAAGTTTGAAAGCCTCACTACGATGGACTGCAGGTGGTAAAACGGAATGTCCTTTTGATTCACATTCAGTTAAAAAATCTTGCAATTCAACGAAATACGATTTATCAATTTCGCTATCTACACTCGAATGCCATCCAGAAAAACTCATCAGTCAGTACCTCTAAGTTTTATCTCTGTATTATATGGACTCTGAGGTTTCACATACTTAGTGTACATCCAAACAGCTGAACCGATAAATGACGCTACATATACCAATAGAATGAGCAGTTTTAAGTATTTATTTTTCATAATAAAAAAAGGTGATTAAAGATTGCTCTAAAATCACCTTTCTAATTTCATTTTAGATTATTCACCCACTTTGATGAATGCATACTCTTTTGCAAATCTCATCATCTGCTCAGCATAGTCTTCTTCACTCACTTTCAGATCCTTAAAAGAACCATCAGGATTATACTCTGGTGTTAGTTTTGGCTGAACAAAACCACTGTACGGAGCTAAATTAAGACTCGCGTATCTTTCTTTTACTTCCTTATGAAGTGCAGCATCTACCTTCACACCATAGCCCTCTACCAAAGCTTCAGCTGCTGCATAATCTCCTTCAGATTTGATACGTTGAATCTCTTTTAAAAGTTCACCAAATATCTGTCTCAGCTTCGCATAGTCATTTACCACGAAGTAAGTCTTTCCCTTCACAACTTTTTTCTCTATCACATTGTCCTTCAATCCTCTTTCATAGGCCCAACTTGCGTTAAGTTGTCTATTTCTCATGTGATCTTCTTCTATATTTTCTCCTTCTTCCAGTCTTCTAAGCTGAAGCATCATACCGTTTGTGATATAACTATCATACTCCGCCATACCCACTTCTATATTCGGCACTAGACCGAGTTCTACTAATTTGCCGTGATATATATAGTACAAAGCAACTAAGTCTGCTCTTGCCTCTTCAAGTGTATTGCTATAATTTTTCAAGGTTTCTTTAGGTGTCCCTACCCCTTCATTAATTTGGCCAGATGCGTGTCCTATCACTTCGTGCATAGCTGTATGCATCTTACTACTCAGTTTTCCATTAGCCTTCAATCTATCTCGCACTCGTTTATCTAAGTAAAATTCTTTTAACGAGCTGCTACCTCCAGCAGAATTATAGGCTTCAACTATATTTCCCAAACTGATAGACTTACTTCCGTGTGTACTTCTGATCCAATTGCTGTTTGGCAAGTTTATCCCTATAGGAGTAGAGGGAGCTGCATCCCCTGCTTCCATAGCAGCATTAATCACTCTATAGCTTACTCCTACTACATTTTTCTTTTTGTGCTCATCCATGATAGAACTATTGTCTTCGAAATACTGAGCATTTTCACTTAACACCGCCATTCTTCTACTAGCCTCTTTGTCATTCATCTGAATCACTCCTTCAAAAGCTCCTTTGTAGCCTATAGCATCTCCATACACCTCTATAAACCCTAGAATAAAGTCAATATCTCCTTCTGTACTATTCACCCAATTGATATTAGTCGCATCCCATTGCTTAAGGTCTCCAGTTCTGAAATACTCTATTAGCATTCCGATATGGTTTGCTTGTGCTTCATTCTCTGCAACGCCTTTTGCCTTTTCCAGCCAACCAATCATGGCATCCATTGCATCTCCATATAATCCACCTGACTTATAAGTTAGATCCACAAGTTTGCCTTTTTTATTTTTAACCAATCGAGAGTTTAGTCCATATTCTATCGGAGTTTTTTCTCCTTTCGTTCCCATTTTTTGATAATGAGCTATTGCTTCTGCTTCTGTTACTCCTTCTCCATAGTAGTTATTAGCCGATTCTAGCACTTTATCTACTCCTTTATCTTTTACTACCTTTTTAGAATCAAG
>JBMYYN010000175.1:0-4982 GCA_049609445.1 Bacteroidia bacterium
CGGCCAAGCTATCCAAATACTGTGCATCTTTACTGATATCCGTCAAACTAGGATGAGACTTTAAGAAATTCCAAAATGGACTTTCGCTAAATTCTTCCCATTTTTTTAAAGGGTGCGTGGTTTCCAAAAAGAAAATCGCATCAGATGGGATCAATTGGATCGCTTTTGTGTTTTTAGTTTCCTTGGTAGCAAACTTGTATGCTATATAGCCCATCGAGCCTATGACTATAGCTAGTAAACTTATCACACTTTTCTTCATAGAGGTTGTAAAATTAAAAAAGTCCGATGCTCTAACGAACTTCGGACTTTATTTATTTCGCTTGGAGATCCTTGTTTAATACCTCTTAAGTTTAGCTTTTAGTTTAGTGGTCACAGATTTTTGTTCAGAGATTTCTTTCTTTTTATCTTCCTGTTTTACAATATTGGTTTTTATATTTTTCTCGTTGGTCGTTATTCTCTCTTTGGCATCTGCAATACTTTTTTCATATCCTTCTTTTGCTTTAATTAGACTTTTTTGTTCTTTCTCTAATCTGTCAAGTTTACGTTCTTCTTCGTCCACTTTTTTCTGTAAGGATGACCTAGCAGTATTTGTGGCAAAAGCTCGTAGCATTTTTTTATAAGATTCTGTTTTTTTTGGGTTATCTCTACTATTTAGATAACCGTTGCCTATGTTTATGAAAGTATTCATGTAGACACCTTCTGGAGTCTCTTGGAATGTCGCATATGCAGTAGCAGGATTGTCGCTTATACTAGGGATGCTAGCTTCTGTGCTCTTATATTCATTTGTCTTCTTGATTTTGACAGTTTTGGCGGAGTAGCTTTTCATGTATTTTTCCCAAGCTTTGATAGCATCTTTTTTTGTGGCCTCGGGGATAAGGACTTTAAAACCCCGATTGGTTCCTTCGCTCATAGCAATGTTGACTTCGTCTATGCTACTTACTTGAGCGAAAGTTATGAGTGTAGTAAATGTAAGAATGAGTAGAGTGGTTAGTTTCTTCATGATATATTGTAGGGACGAACTTAGCAAGATTCGGTCACAATCATATCTTTGCAGAACCATTAGAAAGGGTGTAACATGAAATTGCATAATACTATTAATGGGGAAGAGTTAAAGGATAGAATAAAGAATAGTGATGAAAAACGCACTACTATTTCCTTTTATCGATATGCCAAGATTGGCAATCCCCAACTGTTTAGAGATCACATTTTTTATCATTGGAATCCACTTGGAGTTCTTGGAAGAATCTACGTAGCCAATGAGGGCATAAATGCACAACTAAGTGTGCCTACGGCAAACTTAGATGGCTTTAAAAAAGAGCTAGATGATATATTATTTCTTAATGATTTGAGACTTAATTATGCAGTGGAGGATGACGGTAAGTCATTTTTTAAACTTGCTATAAAGGTCAGAAAGAAGATAGTCGCGGATGGATTAGAAGATGATTTGTTTGACGTGTCTAAACCAGGGGATTACCTAAAAGTAGAAGAGTTTAATAGACTAACAGATCAAGAGGATACAGTTCTTATTGATATGCGAAATCATTATGAAAGCGAAGTAGGGCATTTTGAAGGTGCTTGGTGCCCTGATGTAGATACGTTTAGAGAGCAGTTGCCACTTGTCGTGGATGAGCTTTCTGATCAAAAGGATAAACCGGTAGTGATGTATTGTACTGGAGGCATCAGATGTGAAAAAGCAAGTGCATATCTAAAGCACAAAGGGTTTAAGGATGTCTATCATCTCGAAGGAGGGATAATCAAGTATGCTCGAGATGCTAAAGAAGCAGGTCTTCGAAATAAATTCATAGGGAAAAACTTTGTATTTGATGAGCGATTGAATGAAAGAATTACAGACGACATTATTGCAGAGTGTCATCAGTGCGGAGAGTCCTTTGACGATCACACAAATTGTAAAAACAAAGCGTGTAATTTACTTTTTATTCAATGTCCCAAATGTGCTAAAAAGTATGAAGGCACTTGTTCTGAGGAATGTAAGTCCATAGCCGCACTCCCAGAAGAGGAACAAAGAGAGCTAAGAAAAGGGAAAGATACTGGAGTAAGAATATTTAGTAAGGGAAGATTTAGTTAAATTCAAAGAAAACTTCTAGAGTTTTCCTCGAACTTCTTCCATTTTCTTATTGTTTCTTTCTATCTCGTTTTCGATGTACTTTCTGTAGTGTTTTTTAAGATCGGTTTGAGATCGGTCTAATTCTGTCGCTAAATATCTCCCGTAGGATTCAAGTCCGTTGAGTTGAAATTCTCTAAGTTTGGTAGCGAGGTTTTTCTTTTCTTGAGGTGTTACGTTTTCCATTTTATTCTTGTCGAAGTTACAGAATAGTATCAAAGAATCATTGCCTGTATTCAAATTCAGCCATGTTTAGACGCAAACCTAAATTAATTATAGTATTCGTTCTGTTGGCCAATCTTAGTTCATTGCTCTCTGATCTATAGACAAAATCTGCGTCTATAAAGAGGTTATGCCATAGCATGTAGCTAGCATGTATCGAACTGGTGGTCACATTATTTTTGACACCGTGAAACATAGGAGCGGCTCCTGAAGGTTTGCCGACGTACGAGCGTAAATAATTACCTCCATAATTAGTGGAAACCATACTGCTATCTATCCCTTGGGTAGAATGACTGATCATTGCTCTCAAGGATAGCCTAGAAGTCGGCTGATATCGTACAATCGAAAGTACCTCTCTGACATTGGAACCAAGTGGATGAGCCAAAGATTGGTTGTAGTGTATCCAGTTTTGAGAGCGAGTCCTATGTTGATTGAAGTATGGTCTTACTTGGTTGACTTCTAGTTGAAGGTCTAGGTTATTGACCTTGGCAACATTTATGTACTTAATACCCGCTTGATAAGCCCATTTATTGACCCATGATTCAGTTCTTCCAAACAGTTCATCTTTGACAAACTCGTCCAGAAGGTATTGGCCGTAGAATGAGAATTGATTTAAGAAATTCCATTTGAGATCTAGTCCAAGAGATGCATTGTCACTACTGTTGAGTCCGTGCTCTACAGCTCTGTAAAAAATGACAGGATTTAAATAGGAGACTTCGTACCGATTACTCTCATTGGAATCTGCTCGGTCAAATATTATGTTTTCAAAAACTCCTAGAGTTAAATTCTTGCCTAAGTTCATGCTGAGATGATGAAATGCAGAGAATTTACGTCCGTTATTTACGGATTCCCCTTGCTTGATAAAGTCTATGTGCTGACTAAACAAGTTCATGTAATTGATCTTCCAGACTTTGGTGTTTAGTTTTAGAAATGGATAAGGTGCTGTTGCATCAGACATAATCAAAGACCGATATCCGTTACCTACAAAATTTTTGTCATTGCCAAACTGTACAGCTATTTCTTCTATAGGAGAAAAAGTAATGTGTCCAGCGACATTAAAATAATCTTCTGCTTCTACACCAAACGGCTTATGAAGTGTTGCACCATAGAGAACTTGTGATTGGTCATGCTTGTCCCTGATATAATTAGGAAATCGGGTTTGATTTTCTAAAACTCGTGAATAGAAACCAACTTTGTTTCCAATGCTTCCATATATCTCTGCACCGCGAGTATTGTTGTATAGGCTGATTGTGTCTCCTTTGTCTTGAGAAGTTGTAAGTCCAAGAATCGGATTAGCCACTAACTTAAATCTGTCTTCATTTACCATAAACCAAGCACTCTCGCTATTGTAGAACTTTTTTAGTATCGGTTTGCGTAGAAGATCTGAAGGTTTTTTGTCAAATATTACATTGTCTCTTCTCAGGTATTCTATGTTGAATTGATCAACTGTATTCTTCGCAGATAGGGTGGTTGAATAATTAGAAATAGCATCTCTTCTATACGGTTTCACACCTGTGAAAAACTCCGTGGTCATGCTATCTGACAGAATCTCATATCTATCTGTAAGATGATAGTTGAAGAAACCTGACGACATTGGACTTTGAGCTAATATGGATAGTGGGCCCAGGAGAAGTAGACTGATGATAAGTTTATTCATAAACGAAAGAGGTTGACAAAGATAGGAAGTATAGTTCATACAACTTTTTTTAAGAGAATTGATCAATGTGATTTTGGTTTTCTGGTTTGGTACGGTGCTATGAGTTTCTGATTAATATGTACATTTACGGCTTGAGAACTGCGGTGCGATTATATTCAATTTTCCTATTTATAATTTTGGCATACCAATCTGATGGTCAAAATGTTGTGAAGCATTTTACTATAGAAGATGGTCTGCCTAGCAATGAAGTTCATTTTGTGCATCAGGACCAGCAAGGATATTTTTGGTTTTGTACGGACAGGGGAGTAAGCCGGTATAATGGATATGAATTTAAAAACTATTCAGTTGCAGACGGACTTACCAATAATACTGTTTTTAAATGTTTTGAAGACTGGGATGGGAATTTATGGTTCACGTGCATAGACGGGAGTATAACGATCTATGATATAGCAGAGAAAAGATTCAAGGCATTTGAACAAAACAGTTGGCTAATGTCAATGTACAAAAAGCAACTTTGGACGCACAATGTTGGATTTAGAAAGGAAAAGAGAGAGGTTTTTTTCTTTATGGTTAGGAATTACAATTGTGATTCGATACATATATGGGATGAAAATTTGAAGTCCATGAGTGCAGTTCCTAAATCTGTTTTTGAGTTAGATTCTTGCTATTTATTTGATAATCTAAGTGTACTTAAAAGTAGGAGGTTCCATTCCAAAACATATTGGACGGTTTCATATTCGGATGAACCTAGTGTTGGTAGATTAATCATTAATAGAAGCCTAGTCGAAAAATATGAACAGCTCTTTGGGATGTACCCAAGTTTTTATGATAAGGGTAATTTAGTCTATGCGTGTACTGAAGAAGGATTGTACATTCTCGGAGGTGAAGGTGCTGTTCCGCTTATAGAAGATGTTGCTGCCACGAGTTTTCTGATTGATAAAGAAAATCTAAATTGGGTGACAACTCTAAATGATGGTGTAT
>JBMYYN010000176.1:0-4964 GCA_049609445.1 Bacteroidia bacterium
TTTCAAATATTCACTTTTAGACACCTTCCATCCTTTTGTATGATGTTGTGTGTGATTGCCGATTGAGTGTCCATTACTTTTCAATTCCGAAATAACATTTGGAAATTTATCAACGTTGTCCCCTACCACAAAAAATGTCCCTTTAGCTCCAACTTTTTCCAATTCAGATATGACCCATGGTGTAATACTAGGATGAGGGCCATCATCAAATGTAAGGTAGACCACCATTTCTTGCACTTCCCTACGCCAAGTGTATTTTGGGAAAACTATATTTCGTATGTGAAACCAAAAATTCACTTTCGCAAAGCTACATGCATTGTCTGTAGTTAATAGCTAAAACTAACTCAATCTATGAGCTAAAACGAGGAATACACAATCTTAATCGAGAGCAAAATAGTAATGACATATGTCACATTACATTTGATACAAATACTAGCTAAGAATTGCATGAGTAAAACACTTACCTTACTTTTTTTCATATTATTTGCTACGACTCTCCAAGCTCAAGATATTGAAAAATGGGATTTGCAAAGATGTATAGACTATGCCTTGGAGCATAATACGTCCGTACAGCAAAACCAACTACAAGGAGAAATCCTCAAGAATAATTTAACCCAATCTAGACTTGGTAGACTTCCTTCCTTGAATGGAAGCGGTAATCACAATTATAATATAGGTAGAACCATTGACCCTTTTACCAATACTTTTAGCACTACCACTATCCAAAGTAATAGTTTTTCTCTTAGTTCTGGAGTCTTGCTCTACGGAGGTAGTCAGGTAAACAATGGAATCAAGCAAAGCGAAAAAGCATTGCAAGCTAATGAAGCGAGCACAGAGGTGGTCAGAAACCAAATAGCTCTTTCTGTAGCATCCACATATCTTCAAATCATACAAGCTGAAGAAAATCTAAGTATCGCTGAGTCTCAGCTGGAGATTACCCGTTCACAACTGACAAGAGCTCAAAAACTAGTAGAAAGTGGTTCTGCTAATCAAAGTACGACGCTCACTCTACAAGCACAATTGGCAAATGATGAGGTAACCCTAGTGAATGCCCAAAACAGCATACAGATTGGCTACAATACGCTTATGAACCTCTTGCAATTTCCAATTGATCAGCAGTTCGAAATTGAGAAAATAGCAATAAACACAATTCCTATGTATCCAAAAGAATCTGTATCTGAGCTATACGAAATAGCTCTACAAAATTTACCTGAAATCTCTCAAGCAGAACTTCAAGTTCAACAGAGTGAACTAGGTGAGAAAATAGCTAAGGGGGGACTACAACCATCGATCTCGGCATATGGAAATGTAAATACCGTATATTCAGAAAGTGGTAAGGATGCTAAACTCACAGGAAACTATAAAATCATACCCGTAGGATATACCCAAAACACACTAGAACCTGTTCTAACAGCTGAACCTGAAGTACTTGTTCAAGATAAAGCATTTGGAGCTCAGATAACTGACAATCTAGGTCAGCAAGTAGGAGTCTCACTTTCCATCCCGATATTTAATGGTTATAGGAATAAAACTTCAGTAGAAAATGCAAAAGTAAATGCTAAAATCAGCTCTCTAAACTTGGTGAACGCTAAGGCTCAAATAAGAAATGACATAACCACAGCTACGACAAATCTAAAAGCAGCTAAAAGTAGATATGACGCCTCAATAAAAAGTTCGGAGGCTCAGCAACTAAACTATGATTACAGTCAAAAAAGATTTGAAGCGGGTATGCTAAACAGCATGGATTTGTTAACAGCTAAAAATCAGTGGAATCAAGCATTGACTCAATCTCTAAGTGCTAAATATGAATACATATTTAGAGTACTAATAATTGATTTTTATAAAGGAAAAGAACTACAACTATAATGAGCAAAAAACATATTTGGATCCTAGTAAGTGTCCTCGCTGCTGTCGCTATTCTATCGTATATAGGCAAAAACAGAAGTCGCGGAGAGTTAGAGGTAAACATAGGCAAAGTAATAAACAGAACCATTGTGAGCTCTGTCAGTGCTAATGGGAAGATTAGGCCGGAGGCAGAAGTTAAAATCAGTGCTGATGTATCAGGAGAAATTATCGAACTATATGTTCAAGAAGGAGATACGGTAAAGGAAGGTCAGCTTTTACTCAAAATAAATCCAGACCTGTACATCACAGCTAAGGACAGAGCCAGAGCAGGATTAAGCAGTTCACAAAGTAGCCTTAAAACGAGTCAAGCACAATTGACACAAGCTAATGCACGACTTACCGAACAAACATCCGCATATACTCGGAGTAAAAAACTCTTTAAAGATAAAGTCCTGAGTCAGGCAGAATTTGATGCAGCTACTTCTGCATATCAGATAAGCGTAAGTGAAGTAAAAGCTGCAGAACAGCGAGTCGCTGCTGCTCGATATGGAATAGACAACTCTCAAGCCAGTCTAAATGAAGCGAATAAAAACCTGGGTCGGACTAGTATCTACGCTCCTTCTGATGGAGTAGTAAGTGCACTAAACAACGAAAAAGGAGAACGTGTCGTTGGAACTGCTCAAATGGCTGGAACAGAGATAATGATAATCTCTAATTTCAATAACATGGAAGTCATTGTGGATGTAAATGAGAACGATATACTAGAAGTAAAAAAAGGAGATACTACCGTGATAGAAGTAGATGCATACAGCAATCGTAAATTTAAAGGTTTAGTCTCCGAAATATCTAAATCTGCAAACAACGCTGGTGGTCAGATGAATACGGATCAAGTAACCAATTTTGAAGTAAAAATCAGGATTCTAAAAAGCAGCTATGCTGACCTACTTGTCAAAACAGATGCACCGTTTCTACCTGGTATGAGTGCCAATGTAGATATACAGACCCTTGTGAAAAAAGATATTCCATGCTTGCCGATAGAAGCAGTCGGAACAAGAGTACAAGAGGACAGTTCAGGTGTGAATACATCAGGAGACGAAATAGAGCTTGACGAGGTAGTTTTTAGTGTAGCAGATAACAAAGCACAAAAAGACATTGTCGTGACTGGAATCCAAGATAGCAGATACATTGAGATTATATCTGGGAAAAAGCTGGGTGACCAAGTCATAGTGGGACCTTATGATGCTGTCAGTAAAAGGCTAGATACGGGCAAAAAAATCAAAATCGTATCAAAGAAAAAACTTGAAAAACTGGAGGAAGAATAATCTAGTTTTCTTTGGGCTTTTTAGCTTCTATTTCCTTCATCTGAGAATCAGAATTGTATGGAACCTTTCCAGAAGGAACTACTTTACTTGACTTTTCTAAATGAGTATCCTGGTCATCAAAAAATATATGTGCACCAAAGGCCTCTAGAACTTTATCTTTTGATAAACCGCCTAAAAAATAAGCCTCGTCTACGTACACACCCCATTTTCGTAGTGTCTTAATCACTCGCATATGTGCCGGTGCACTTCGAGCAGTCACAATACAAAGCCGAAGTGGCGAAAGCTCTATTCGAGAAGGAAAGTGTTCTTGAATTTTTGAAAGCTTTATTAGCAACTTGGCAAATGGCCCTTCTTTCAAAGGCTCATTTTCGTTGTCATGTTCATGTTGATGAAATGCCTTTAAGCCCTCTGTTTTGTAACGCAATTCTGACTCATCTGAAAACAGTACCGCATCAGCATCAAAAGCTATATTCACTCTGCTGCTTTCAGTCTCAAAATTCTCAGGTGGTGCATAAATAGATGCAGCTGCACAAGTTCGAGAATCTATAATAGATTGTACATCCTTATCGTCCTTAGACAAAAATAAATCCACACCAAATGCATCAATGTAAGGAGAAAGTGGTTCTCCACCCGATAGTGCTACTCTACTTATTTCTAAGTTTTCATTTTTAATGGAATTCAGCATTCTAACTCCTGTCTCAGGACTATTCCTAGACATCACGATGACTTCTACTATTCTCTCGTTTGCTTGATTGTTGAGCTCGAGCAGGCTTTTAACCAAGTAAAATGCAGTTCCGGGTTTTAGTGACTTGTCCTCGTTTTCCTGCTGATATTTACGATAGGCTTCTATCCCTTCATTATCAAAGATTCTATTGCTTTCTTCAAGGTCAAACAACGCTCTTGAAGAAACACCAATCACCAATAAACTAGATAAGTCAATCGCCATAAAACTTACTTATCCCCATTCAGATGGATTTTCTCTCCACTCTGCTAGGTTTCCTAGGTCAGATTCCTTTACATACCCTGAGTCCACAGCTTGAGTAATCATACTGCTATAGTTCCCTAAGGTCACGCACTTACAATTGGCGTTCGCAAAATTCTCAGATGCTATAGGGAAGCCATAAGTAAAGATCGCAGCCATTCCTAAAATATTAAAACCTTCAGCTCTCATGTATTCCACTACTTTCAAACTAGATCCTCCAGTACTAATCAAATCTTCAAGCACTACTATTTTAGCTCCTTCTTCTACTCTACCTTCAAGTTGTCTCTTTAGACCATGCTCTTTTGGCTTAGGTCGACAATAAGCGTAACTCAATCCTAATTCATCCGCAATAAGTGCTCCCATAGCGATCCCTGCTGTAGCTACTCCCACAATAGTATCTACGTCTGGAAACTCTTCTTTAATCTTAGCAGAAAGCATCTCTTTTATCTCCTTGCGATGCGACGCATACGAAAGAACCGTACGATTATCACAGTAGATTGGACTCTTCCATCCGCTGCTCCATGTGAAAGGGTTTTCAGGAGATAATTTTATTGCACTTGTTTCTAAAAGTATTTTAGCGATTTTTGCTTCAGTATTGACCATATAACGCTGGCAAATGTACCGAATTTTTCACGGGAAGCACCGAATTTATCTAAGCAATGACGAAAGTCATATAGCAAAGTACAATCCTGATTTTATTTTCAAAAAACCAAAGGAAGAGCAAATAAAAGAGGCCCTGAAAGTTAGCAAAAAAGCCACTAAACCTCTAAAGATACTACTACTTGGAAACCCTGATAAAATTCTAAAGAAAGTTA
>JBMYYN010000177.1:0-4957 GCA_049609445.1 Bacteroidia bacterium
CTTCGGAAAACGTTGAAGTGGCCAGTTTTTGTTATTGAAATTCATTTTCTGAGGTAGTGCAAAGGTAGGTGGTAAACATCCATAAAAAGTGGAATACTTTTATCTATAAAAAAGACTTGATCACCTTCTCAATCGCCTCAGCATCCAGTCCATATCTTGCTCTGAGTTCATCTACTTCTCCGTGTTCGACAAAACTATCAGGAAGCCCTATAGATGTCACCGTACCATTGTATTGACTATCCAATGCCAACACCTTGATACTTTCGCCAAAGCCACCCGATTTACACCCTTCTTCTATGGTCACAATCTTGCCAAACGATCGAAATACGTTCCCAATAGTTTTTAGATCTAAAGGCTTCATACAAGGCATATCCAAATGTGTTACTTTGGTTTCACACTCATTTGACTGTATCGCTTTCTGGACTTCAGTTCCAATCTCTCCAATGGACAGTACAGCTATATCCGACCCTCTCGACAAACCTCTACTATAAGGTAGCTCTACAGGCGATATTTCATTTCTAAACTCTATCTGCGAACCTCTTCCTCTAGGATAGCGTATCACCACCGGTCCATCCGTAAAGTCCGTAGCCCAATACATCATATTACGTAGTTCGTGCTCATCCATAGGAGATAACACTGTGAGATTTGGGATAGCCTTTAGTATACTCAAGTCAAAAACACCGTGATGAGTAGGACCATCAGCTCCTACCAATCCTGCCCTGTCCAAACAGAAAACTACTGGTATATTTTGCAAAGCTACGTCGTGAATAATCTGATCATAGGCACGCTGACTAAACGACGAATAAATATTGCAAAATGGTCGCTTGCCTTCTATGGCTAATCCAGCTGCAAATGTGACTGCATGCTGCTCAGCTATTCCAACATCAAACACGCGATGTGGCATCTTATCCATCAGGAACTTCATGGAGCTTCCACTCGGCATTGCTGGCGTGATTCCTACTACTCTGTCATCTTTTTCTGCTAACTCTACCAATGTGTGGCCAAAAACGTCCTGAAACTTCTGTGGTTTTACTTCTCTCGTTTCAGGTTTCAACGGATTGATTTTCACATAGCTGACACTATGCCAATCTGTTTGTTCCTTTTCCGCTGGGCCATAGCCTTTACCTTTTACAGTTTTGACATGCACTACTCTTGGTGAGGTGTTCTCTCGCTGTTCCTGAAACATTTCTACAAGCCCAATTACATCATGACCATCAATGGGACCACTGTAGGGCAAGTTCATATTCTCGAAAACATTGCTCGAAGAAATATCTATTTTGGCTAAATGCTCATTGATAGCACCCAAGTTTGGGTCTATCCCCATCTGATTATCATTGATCAAAACCAACACATTAGCATTCGAAATACCCAGATTATTCAGAGCTTCAAATGCCATTCCTCCTGTAAGGGAACCATCCCCAATGACAGCAATATGCTTGTTTGATTTATTATCCAAAAGAGCTGCTTCCGCCATACCCATAACCGCAGATATGGAGGTAGATGAATGTCCAGTTCCGAAATGATCAAATGAGCTTTCGTCTATTTTAGGAAATCCACTTAATCCGTCTAGTTTTCGTATAGAATCAAAGTCATCTTTTCTGCCAGTAAGTAGCTTGTGAATATAAGCTTGATGACCTACATCCCATACTAGTCTATCATACTCAAAATCATACACATAGTGCAAGGCTACGGTCATCTCAACTACACCCAAATTGGCACTGAAATGGCCTCCATTTTTTAGAATTTTATCAATAAAAAACTCCCTAATTTCAGAGCATAAAACGGGTAATTCTTCTACAGAAAGCTTCTTAAGATCCTTAGGATGATTTATGTTGTGGAGCAAATTCAGATTGCAAAGATGATGTAATTACAACAAAAAACTACCCAATGTTTACTCCGAACAAGTAGCCAATAAATGCTGTGGCTCCCATAGCTGCAGTCCCCCATAAAGTAAGTCTGATCACAGCTTTCCAGATGCTTGAACCTCCAGCCCTCGCTGCTAGAGCTCCTAGCAACACTAAAAACACAATAGCAAACGAATACTGTAAGTATATCATGTAGTCCATAGATCCAAACAAGGCTACACCTACAGGCAGTGCTCCTCCAAAAATAAATGCAGCTCCAGAAGCCATAGCAGCTTGTAGTGGATTTGCTTGTGTTATCTCATTGATACCAAGTTCGTCTCTGGCATGTGCTTCTAGGGCATTGTGCTCTGTAAGTTCTCTAGCCACTTTCTTGGCGAGATCCTCCGACAGTCCTCTGTTCACATATATCTTAGCTAGTTCACTTTCTTCTTCTTCTGGAAAATCTTTAAGCTCCTGTTCTTCGCGTTCCAAATCGGCTAATTCCAAATCACTTTGAGAGCTGACAGAAACATACTCCCCAGCAGCCATGGATAGTGCTCCAGCTACTAAACCAGCGATTCCTGCTAAGATAATTGGCTCTCTAGTTGTACTTGCTGCAGCTACACCGATAACAATACTAGCCGTAGATAGTATCCCATCATTGGCACCAAGCACTGCTGCTCTAAGCCAGTTGCTTCTATTTACATAATGATTTTCAGGATTCGGACCCATAGCTTCAAATATACTATGGAGGGCGTTCACCTTCTGCAGAAATCCTTATTATTCTATTTTTCTCAACATTTCACCAAAAATGACAACGTCTTACTTGTAGCGTTTACCTTTGCCGATCATATACCTACCTGCATGAATCAGAGAATTTTCGTAGAAAAAAAATCCGCGTTTGATGTCGAGTCACAAAAAGTACTTGCAGAACTTCAAGAATTCACTTCTTTAACTCACCTGAAACAATATGTCATCTATGACGTATTTGATGCTAAAGAAGAAAACTGGGACAAACTTCTTACTGTATTGTTAGACGCAGTAGCCGACATTCCACATACAGAAAATCCAGCTACGAGCTCATCCTCATCCTTTGCTATGGAGTACTTACCTGGACAGTATGACCAAAGAGCTGATTCAGCTGAGCAAGCTATTCAATTGGTAGTAGGAAATAGACCGGCTATCCGAACAGGAAAATTATTTGTGTTTGACCAAGTAGATAATGATACGCTTGACAAAATCAAGGATTACTTGATTAACAATGTTGACTCTCACGAAAAAAACCTAGATGTACTCGTAAACCCACCGATTCCAAAACCTACAGAGGTTCCTGTGGTTGAAGGATTTATAAACATGGATGAAGATGCACTTGTAGCACTTCATAGAGAATGGAGTTTCTCTTTCGATTTGGCAGATTTGAAGTTTATTCAAACTTATTTTCAAAAAGAAAATCGAAACCCTACCGAAACTGAACTGAAAGTTTTAGATACATACTGGAGTGATCACTGCAGACACACCACTTTCTTTACAGAACTTACAGATATCAAATTTGCTGGAGACCTAGCTCAAAAACTGGAATCTATATTCGAAAGATACTTAGCTATCAGAAAAGAGCTAAACAGAGAGCACAAACCTATCTCACTTATGGACATAGGAACTATCGCTGCTAAATATCTGAGAGCAAATGGCAAGCTCGATGACCTGGTGATCACAGATGAAATCAATGCATGTACGATAGAAATAGAGGTGGATGTAGAAGGTGAAAAACAAGAGTGGTACTTACTCTTCAAAAATGAGACGCATAATCACCCGACTGAAATAGAACCATTTGGTGGAGCATCTACTTGTGTAGGTGGAGCTATCAGAGATCCATTGAGTGGTAGAGCATTTGTATATCAAGCTATGCGTGTGACTGGTTCTGCAGATCCTCGTGAGCGAATAGAAGACACCCTTGAAGGGAAGCTTCCTCAGAAGAAAATCACCAAAACTGCTGCCAAAGGGTATGCGTCCTATGGTAATCAAATAGGACTAGCTACTTCTCAAATAGCTGAAGTATACGACCAAGGCTATAAGGCTAAAAGAATGGAGGTCGGATATGTAGCAGGTGCCGTTCCAAAAGATTGGGTACGTAGAGAAGCTCCACTGCCAGGTGACAGAGTCATCATGGTAGGAGGAAAAACCGGTAGAGACGGTGTAGGTGGTGCATCTGGATCAAGTAAGGTTCAAGATGAAACCTCTATCAATAGCCTAAGTGCAGAAGTACAAAAAGGAGACGCCGTAGAAGAGCGAAAAATCCAACGCTTGTTCCGTAAGCCAGAGGTAACCAGACTGATAAAAAAATGCAATGACTTTGGAGCTGGAGGTGTATCTGTAGCTATAGGAGAGATTGCAGATAGTCTTAACATCAACTTGGACAAACTGCCTACAAAGTATGCCGGTCTGAATGGTACTGAGCTTGCTATTTCAGAGTCTCAAGAAAGAATGGCTGTAGTGGTAGAAGCTAAAGATGTGGAAGATTTTGTAGCTCATGCTTCACAAGAAAACCTGCTCGCAGTAGAAGTAGCAGAAGTCACTGATAGTGGTAGAATGCAAATCTTCTGGAGAGGCGAAAAAATAGTGGATCTAGACCGCGAGTTTTTGGATACAGCAGGAACAGAAAAAAGCATGCATGCCGAAGCCGTAAGCAATGGTTATGCTGAAACTCAAGTAATAAGTCCATTGACCAATGAGAGCTTCAAAAACGAACTTTCAAAACTGAATGTGGCTTCTCAAAAAGGTCTCATTGAAAACTTTGATTCTCACGTAGGACGTACAACAGTACTTATGCCTCTAGGAGGAAAATACTTAAAGACTCCAGCTCTTGCTAGTGTAAATACTATCCCTGTATTAAATAAATCTACCGATACAGTTGCAATATCGACTTGGGGATTCTCTACCGACTTAGCGAATAAAAATCCCTTTCTGATGGGAGGATATGCAGTGGTAGAATCACTTGCTAAGCTTGTAGCTTCGGGTGGAAATCACAAAGACGCTCGTTTAAGTTTCCAAGAATACTTTGAACGACTGGGTGGAGATGCAGAAAAATGGGGAAAACCACTTCAGGCATTACTTGG
>JBMYYN010000178.1:0-4943 GCA_049609445.1 Bacteroidia bacterium
CCTCCTGCATAAAGAACCTAAAACCACTGAAAATCAATAGGTTTAGGCTATTTTGAACAAGAACAAATAATAGGTTTATTTCGATCTCCGCACTCTATCTGAGACCCCAAATAGTAAGTACAGCAAAGCACCTAAAAGAAAAACTAACAACGCAACAAAGACAAAACCAAAATTGTCAAAAGAATTGTTGTAAATCCTAGCCGAGACAAATGCTCCGATCGTGATTCCTAATTCTAGTGCGATAAATAGAGTAGCCATCGCACGTCCCGCTTTGACTCCATCAGCTACGTCTACAGCCCATGCAAACAATGCCGGAGAATTAATTCCCGAAGCCATACCACATACCACAGCTGCTAGATAAAACAACTCTAGCTGTCTAAACATAAGCAAAACAGCTGCAATAATCCAAAAAGCAGTACCTATCCTACAGCTATAAATCCTTCCTTTGACATCCGACAACTTACTAGTTGACAATCGAGTAAAAACAGTAGACACCGTCATTATAGAGATAAATAGACCCTTATTGGCAACACCTATACCGACCGAATAATCGGGGATAAGCGTAATAATAGCTCCAAAAAGCGTTACCGACAGCATCATAACCAAAGCAGGCTCCTTAGCTCGAGGATCCCATACATCCTTCCACGATACTTTTAGATGCCTTACTTTAAACTTCTGAGGATTCGGCAAACTTTCCTTCATTCGGATAATAATAGCTACCGATATAACCGCTAAACCACCAGAGAGCCAGAATAAATTAATGATTCCTATTCCTTGGGTAATAACACTGCTCAAAGCATTGCCTGCCATAAGTCCTATATTATTCATTATCCCAACTAAACCCATGGCTTCTCCTCTCCTATCACTCGGAATAATGTCTGCGAGATATGCTACCGAGCCTGTGGGCATAAATCCCGTACTTAAACCATGAAAAAAACGTAGTACTAGAAAGCCAAATACGAATGTAAAAACAGGGTACAGAAAAGCCATTACAATACAAACTGCTCCTCCAAAAATCATAACCGGCAATCTACCTATCACATCAGCCAGTCGACCGCTTACCGGCCTGGACAACCCTGCAGCAATAGTAAACAACCCTATTGTCGCCCCTTTGTAATCCTCTCCACCAAGACTAGTTATATAATCGGGCAGCTCGGGTATTATCATACTGAAGCTAAAGAAGAACAGTAACGAACTAACACAGAGCAACCAAAATTGAATACTATATTTACTGAACATCTGCTCCAATAAAAAAGGAGTTTGTTAAACAAACTCCTCTATTTATTTCTTTCGATTCTTTATAAAATCTTCTATCTCTGGAACTGCATCGTAAGACTTTCCATTCCAATATCCAAGAAACTCAACTGCTTGAGGAGATCTTGCTATAAGCTGTTTTATCTCTGCAATCGTGTCCTTACTTATCAAAACATTTGTTTTTTGATAATTCATGGAGTTACTTACTTTCACAGTTACATAGTAGGCTGGCCTCTTGACTACTGGTTTAGTAGGTGGCCTACCCATCTTCTTCTTATCGTCTTTCTTATCTGATTTCTTTCTACCCATTACCTATTTTAAATTGAGAACGCTGCAAACATATCAAAGTTTGTCAATAATCATAATTGCTATTAAAAATAAGTCTATCAATCATTATGATAACGTCCTCCGTTTAGAATAGTAAATGCTCGATACACTTGCTCTAAAAAAATAGTTCTCACCAAGTGATGTGGAAATGTCAGTTTAGATAAACTCAATAAATCGTCGGCTCTTTTTCTTACTTCATCCGAGAACCCAAAAGCACCTCCTATCACAAATACAACATTAGATTGACTTACTAGCTTTGTGTTGAGGAATTTCGCAAACTTTCGACTAGAAAACTCTTTTCCTGCCTCATCTAAAAGTACCACAAAATCATTTTGTCCAATGTGCTTAAATAAATGTTCCTCTTCCATTCTCAAACATGCCTCTCTTTGAGTAGTGTTCTTGGAGGAGGGTAGCGTTATATAATTCAGCTTGCAGTACTTTGTCAGTCTCTTTAAGTACTCAGCTTCGCTTTGTTTATAAAACTTTTCTTTAGTAGGACCGATGACAAGAAGTTTGACGGCCATTTCTTATGGCTTCTCAATATCTATATGCTCTCCATTAGCATCTTGGAACGCATAATTCAACATTCCCATTTTCACATCTGACTTGACAGAAATCCATTTTTTGTATTTCATAAACCAGTTCATCTGTCTAGACGGAAAACCTTCACGTGCATATGCCGCCAAATAAGGATTGGTAACAATGGAGACTTTACTATGTTTTGCGTTTGTAAGCAAATAATCTAAGTGCTTCTCCATGTCATCACCCAATGAGACGCTTGATGTTACTAAGCCAGTCCCATTACACGTAGGACAGCCTTCAGCCGTCTTGATAGACATTTCAGGTCTTACTCTTTGCCGTGTTATTTGTATAAGTCCAAACTTACTCATAGGAAGAATAGTATGTTTGGCTTTATCATCAGCCATAGCTTCTTTAAGTGTATTAAAGAGTTGCTTTTTAAAATTAGGGGTACGTAGATCTATAAAATCAATCACGACAATACCACCCATATCTCTAAGCCTTAGCTGTCTCGCTATTTCTTTAGCAGCATCAAGATTGGCTGCCAGTGCATTCTCTTCCTGATTAGATGATTTAGCTTTCTTACTACCACTATTTACGTCAATAGAATGCAGTGCCTCAGTATGTTCTATTATCAAATAGGCACCTCCTGAGCAAGAAACCGTTTTACCAAATGAAGACTGAATTTGCTTATCTACTCCAAACTGAGAAAAGACATCATTCTTACCAGTATATTGTTTCAAGACTTTAGGAAGTTCTTTATTTATAGCAGCAAGATGAGACTTCATATCCTCATACAGTGCCTTTTGATTCACCGTTATTGAATTAAAATCATAACTCAATAAGTCCCTGAGAATAGCAAAACTTTTTTGATCTTCACCTAAGACCTTGTCTCTCACATTGGCCACAGGAAGCTTATCAAAGATACTTTCCCACTTCTGCTGGAGCTCCATGATGTCCTGATGCAAGTCTTGACCACCTTTTTGCTCAGCAGCGGTTCTGCAGATTAAACCCAACTTAGGAGTCTTGAGGCTATTGCCCAAGTTTTTCAGTCTCTTTCGTTCTTCTAGAGTACTGATTTTTTTTGACACGTTAACCGTATCATAGAAGGGTACAAGTATAAAATACTTACCCGCAATGGAAATTTCTGTTGTTAGCCGAGGACCTTTAGAAGATATTGGCTCTTTTGCAACTTGTACAAGAATCTGCTGATTACGTTTTAAGACCTGGTTTATTTTACCTGTCTTTAAGGTTTCAGGTTCCAACTTAAAATCAGTAAGATCACCTGTTGTTCTCGACCCATTAAGTGATTCATTCGTGATTTTTACCAGCGAATGAATATATGGTCCTAAATCATGGTAATGCAAAAAAGCATCCTTTTCGTGCCCAATGTCCACAAATGCGGCATTTAGGCCAGGCATTATCTTTTTTACCTTACCTAAGTAGATCTCACCTACCAAGAACTTGCTATTGTCGCTTTCTCCTTGGTGTAATTCTACTAGTTTCTTGTCTTTGAGAAGAGCAATTCTTTCTCCTTTTTGCCCTACGTCTATTATCATATCGTAGGTCATAACACTTAAGAATTATTTCTTCTTCTTGTGTCTATTTTTTCTTAGACGCTTCTTACGTTTATGAGTAGCAATCTTATGTCTTTTTCTTTTTTTACCGCTTGGCATAATCTATAATATTTTAATGTTTTATTTTCCTAATTTGGTTCGAACATCATCAAGCATTTTTTCGTACTCCTGATTTTCGGGCTGCAAAAGTATTAATTTTTCAAATCTTTTCTCAGCTTTTTCAAATTGTCCTGATTCCATAGACATCATTGCCAATTCGTGCAACGCTTTGACATTATTAGAATCCCTCTGCAACACAGCTTTGAGCTTCATTACACCTTCCCCCATCATCAAATTAAAATCTCCAGTTTCTCTACCTTTTTGGATGTTAGTTATGGCGTCATCCACCACTTTTTCTAAATCTGCACCTTCAGGCAAAGCTTCGGCTTGCATTTGCATTGGTGGTTTCTGTGTTTCATGTTCCCCAGGATGATGCTCCTCTATTGGGTCTTGACTTTCTACTGTTTTGGTAGACTCTTGGCACCCCATTTGTGATAGCACAATAGTGAGTGCAACTCCTAACACCAACGCGATGGTGTTAAAAGTAGAATTATTTGTATTCAAAATGTTGTTGGAAAAATTTACCCTTTCTTAACTTTTTCTACAAAAGTCTTAGCAGGCTTAAACTTTGGAATGTTGTGGGCAGGAATAGTAATTTGAGTATTTTTAGAAATGTTACGAGCTATTTTCTGAGCTCTTCTCTGTACTATAAAACTCCCGAAACCTCTAAAATAAACGTTCTCTCCTTTAACAAGTGAACCTTTTACGACTTTAAAAAAACTTTCAACAGTTTCTTGCACTACTGCTTTCTCAACACCTGTGCGTTCTGAAATTTCGTTAACTACTTCTGCTTTAGTCATTTGTCTATGGGTATTAGTTGGTTGGATGACAAAAGTACTTTTTTTTTAAGAAATATTAGGCTCTATGGGCTTTTTTTGAAGAAATTTTGAGAATAAGCACTTCATTAATAGCTTGGTACAAGCAAAAAAAGAGGGATTTACCTTGGCGAAAAACTAAAAACCCTTACGCTATTTGGCTCTCTGAAATCATGCTTCAACAAACACGAGTAAGTCAAGGCCTTCCATACTATCTAAAGTTTATAGAGAAGTACCCTACAGTAGACCATCTCGCAGCTGCTTCAGAACAAGAAGTTCTTTCGCTGTGGCAAGGATTAGGCTATTATTCGAGGGCTAGAAATATGCACGCCACAGCGATTAAAATCAGTAC
>JBMYYN010000179.1:0-4918 GCA_049609445.1 Bacteroidia bacterium
TATTTCGCCTTTAGTCACGAAACCATCTAATTCAATTTCAATGTTTTTCAGAGGTTTGCCAACGTGATGTGCAAGAAATGCTTCGTCCCAGTTCACATTAAAAGCACAATTTGCTGCCCTGAATGATTTGATGTGTATTTTCTTATCAGCAAACAATTTAGCCCAATGGCCATCAGACCCTGTAACCTGCCAACTTGCACCACCGAGTGCAAATACAGTAATGTCAGAATCCACTACACTTTCATCTTCAAATGCTAGATTTCCATCCTTATCCCAACCTGTCCACTTGGAATCCAGCTGTATATTTACTCTGTTTTCTTCTAATTGACCAATGATGGCATTCAAGACAGTTATTGGTTTTATTCCCTTAATTGGAAATACCCTATTACTTGAACCGGAAAATGTGCCAATTTCAATTGCTTTGAGCCATTCTCTGAGATTTGTATTGTTAAATCGTCTCAGAAATGGAGACATGTATTCTGACGGCTGATATTGTGACTCTAGTTTTTTTTGATCAGAGTCAAACGTTAAATTTAAACCTCCTTCACCTGCAACTAAGAATTTTCTGCCTAGCGTTTTCTTCTGTTCGTAGAGCGTGATATTATACTTGGAGCTGTCCAATTGAGCAGCAAGCATTAGTGCAGCTGGACCTCCTCCGATAATGTTCACGGTTTTCATATGAACGACAAAGGTAAATCTCTATTAATTAAGCTCTTCAGGATTCATTGATAAAATAAGTTAAGGCACCTGAAGGGCATTTGCTTATTTGATCTTTGAGCTCATCAGTTGTGGCATTCTCGATGGTTAGCCATGGTTTTTCTCTAGGTTTATAAACTTTAGGAAGAGCTTTTACGCATTCGGCGGCATGTGTGCACAATGAAGGCTTCCAAACGATGGTTAATTCTCCGTTGGTGTAATGTTTTGTTATATCTTTCATACTATTTCTATGGTGGATCCTATGGTCATATTTTTAGCTAAAAGTCGGTGAATAGGACATCTTCCAGCTATAAATAAAAGACGTTCTTTCTGTTTTTCGTCTATGTTTCCTGTCAGTTGTATATGCTTCGCGAAACTCAATCCTGTTCTTTCTTCACCTAATATAGAACGTACCTCTACGTTTATTTCACTGACGTCCCAGTTCTTTCGTTGGATATACATTCGTAAGGTAATCGATGAACAAGAAGCAAGTGAAGCTTCAAGAAGTTCATGTGGGTTCATTCCTTCATCATTGCCACCTACATGAACTGGTTCATCCACAATCATACTATGCTTATGGCCCTTTACTTCAGTTCTATATGTTTCTTTTGTGATAGCTTGTATCATGTTTTCTTTTACGAAATATACGGTTTTAGAAATAGATACTTATTAATAAGCTTATCTACAACAGATGAAAGTAGCGTACTAGGTATACAAAACTGGTTCAAAACTTAAGTCTCTGCATTATCTGATGGAGCTTTTGGGTTAGTACATTTGCGATGTGAATATTAAAATGAATAAGCCTCTAGTAGTTTTTGATTTAGAAACTACAGGAATACAAGTGGCTACTGATCGTATCGTCGAGATATATTGTATCAAAATACAACCCGATGGGAGTGAGGAACACTTACATCAAGTGTTGAATCCTACCATTCCAATTCCACCAGAAGTTAGTCAGATCCACGGAATCTGGGATAAAGACGTAGTAGGGAAACCTACATTTGCTGAGTTTTCTAAGGACTTGAACACTTTTTTAGGGGATTGCAATTTTGGAGGATTCAATAGCAATAGATTTGATTTTCCAATGTTGGCTGAGGAGTTTTATCGAGCAGGTATTTCATTTGATACCAACCGCAAGTTCGTGGATGCTCAGCGTATTTTTCATAAAATGGAACCAAGAAATCTTGGTGCAGCATATCAGAAGTATTGTGGAAAAGAGCTAGTGAATGCTCATAGTGCAAAGGCTGATACCGTAGCTACTTGGGAAATAATAAAGGCACAAGTAGATCACTATGATGAAATAGAAGGTGATATAGACTTTCTAAACTCATTTAGTGGTGAAAGTGAATTTTTTGATTTTGCTCGTAGAATCAAACGAGGAGAAAATGGCGGAGCATACTTCAATTTCGGAAAGTATAAAGGACAATTGGTCATTGATGTTTTCAAAGCGAATAGAGGCTATTACGATTGGATGATGAAAGGTGACTTTCCTGAGAACACCAAAAGCGTGATTACCAAACTGGCTCTGGAAAGTAGGAATGCTTAACTGAGTTTTTTAGTTAAATTCGTATTCGATTAAACCCTAATTCAGAATACAAGGTCTTTATAGCTGTTTATTGTTTTGTCACCTTTAGGTGTAGCTGTTTGTTTGCCTTGTGATTTGAGTGCGGGATTCAAGTCTGTAAAGACTTGAAGGATTATTTACCCCTCTAAAAATAGAGATTCAAGGCCCCACTTTGTTGGGGCTTTTTTTATTCTTGTTTGGTTGTGCCGTCTATCTAGAAAATAGGATATTTGCCACCCATGGAATTAAGCGAGCATCACAGCATAGAGGATATACGTAGAATCGTAGAAAGTGGCGAGAAGGTTACCTTATCAGATTCAGCAAAACAAAAGATTGAAAAATGTAATACTTATCTCATTGATAAAGTTGCTCAACACGGTCCTCCTATCTATGGCGTAAATACTGGTTTTGGCTCGTTATGCAATACAGAGATAGAATCGAAGGATTTGACTCAATTACAAGTTAACTTACTTCGTTCTCACGCTTGTGGAGCTGGTGCTTATGTGCCTTCTGATATTGTGAAATTGATGCTATTGCTAAAGGCACAAAGTCTCAGTTATGGACACAGTGGAGTTCAGTTAGCTACGGTAGAGAAGTTACTTGAGTTTTATAACAACAATACACTGCCAGTTGTATATGAATTGGGTAGTCTAGGTGCGAGTGGAGATTTAGCACCTTTGAGTCATCTAGCCTTGCCGCTCATAGGAGAGGGAGAAGTATGGGGTGACAGAAAGAGAGTGAATGCACCAAGTAGCACTCTTGAGCTAGGGCCCAAGGAAGGACTGGCACTTATCAATGGAACACAGTTCATGCAGGCCTATGGTCTACAGTGCCTGTTTAAGGCTAAAGATATACTCATCAGAGCAGATCAAAATGCGGCCTTGTGTATAGAAGCATACGATGGTAGAAAAGAACCGTATTTAGCGTTTAGTCATCAGATTCGACCGCATCAAGGTCAGCTGCAAACCGCGGGAAATATATTGGCATACTTAGAAGGAAGTGAAATACTAGAACAAGCTAAAGTACATGTACAAGATCCATACAGTTTCAGATGTGTGCCTCAAGTTCACGGAGCGAGTAAGGATGCAGTAAACCATGTACTGGCAGTATTTGAAACTGAAATCAATTCAGTGACAGATAATCCAAATGTATTCCCAGATGAAGATTTAGTGCTAAGTGCAGGAAACTTCCATGGTCAACCTCTAGCACTTCAGCTAGATTACCTAGCTATTGCGATAGCGGAGATAGGTAGTATAGCTGAGCGTAGAATATATAGACTTGTGGAAGGTAAGCGTGATTTACCTGCATTTCTCACTGGGAATCCTGGATTAGAAAGTGGCCTGATGATAGCACAGTACACTGCTGCAAGTATCGTAAGTCAGAACAAACAACTCTGTACTCCGAGTAGTGTAGATACGATAGAAAGTAGCAATGGTCAAGAGGATCATGTAAGTATGGGTGCGAATGCCGCGACCAAATGTTTAAAAGTCATTGAAAATGTGGAGCGTATACAAGCCATAGAGCAATTGACTGCAGCCAAAGCGTTGGAGTATCGTCGACCGTTGAAATCTTCAATGGCAATAGAGGAACTCGTAGCATCTATCAAAAAGATTGCGGATATTTCTGACGGTGATAAAGTTTGGGCTGATGAAGTCGAGAAGCTGCGATTGAGTTTTCAATAATCTTATACGTCGCATATTGAGTTTGGCGTATAAAGTGCAACAAAATGGTGTAATGCAAAATGTTCTAGCCATCCTTTTTTGTGTATCGATAAACTTGATTCAAGCACAATCTCTTACACTTGATATTTGTGATTCTATACCATCAAATTTGTATGATCAAGACCTATCATCTCTGTCTATAACTAATGGACAAGGTTATTGTCATTCGTTCAACAAGATTCTTGACAAACGAATTAGGAAGTTTAAAAGCCTAAAGCAGTTGAGTTACAATGATCAAGATTTTTATAGTAGAGGCCAACTCCATTTACCAAAAGAGATTTGCAAATTAAAAAGGTTAGAAACTCTGTATACCAATAGCATTATCCCTGAAATTTTTGAATTAAGGAATCTTAAAGTTTTAGGTCTGAATCTTTCGAATGATACTGCTGGAGTTGCTTATAAAAAAGGGTTTGAAGATTTCACTGAATTAGAAGAATTGCAACTTGCTTTTTCTCAAGTTCCTGTAACCTATAAGTTAGATGGTATTGCTTCTTTATCGAAATTAAGGAAAGTTACGCTGCACAACCCAAACCAGAATGTGATCGACGAGGTGCTTGCTAATCCGAACATCACGCATCTTATAATCCAACATTCGAAAGGCAAGTCATATGATTTTTCTAAACTAAAGGAGCTTACTACTCTCTCTCTGACCTTTTGTGATATTATAAGCATTCCAAAATCAGTGTTTGGATTATCCAAACTGGATACCTTGAACCTTACATACAATAAAATTAGTATAGTGTCTCAAGACATAGGAAAGCTCAAGAATCTAAAATCCCTTTCATTGTCGCACAATACATTGTACTCGATAAGTTCAGGGATAGGGGAGTGTAAAGAGTTAGAAGTGCTGGGCCTTGATTATAATCATTCATTAAGTTTATTACCAAAAGAAATTGGAAAGTTAAAGAGTCTACGAGAGATTAAAGCCAACAATTGC
>JBMYYN010000180.1:0-4911 GCA_049609445.1 Bacteroidia bacterium
GGTGCAGACATAGTCATCATGGTTCATCCTGACTATCAGTACACACCACTTTTAGTCAAGAGTATGTGTAGCATCATTGCAAATGGTGTATACCCTGCTGTATATGCATCTCGAATTCTTGGAAAGGGTGCATTAAAAGGAGGAATGCCATGGTACAAGTACGTAGCAAATAGAATTCTTACTCTTACACAAAACATCCTTATAAATCAAAAACTGAGCGAGTATCATACAGGGTATAGAGCTTTTGATACTAAGATTTTTAACAAAATAGATATAGAATTGAATAGTGATGACTTCGTCTTTGATAATCAAATGACCGCACAAGTATTCTACGCAGGATTTGAGATTGGAGAAGTAACTTGTCCAACCAAATACTTTGAAGATGCGAGTTCTATTAACTTCAAACGAAGTTCTATTTATGGACTAGGAGTTCTCTTGGTGTCTGTTCAGTACCGACTATCCAAGTGGGGACTTGGAAAGTTCAAAATCTTTAAGCTAAAAGCTTAGTTACAGTATTTGAGTAGGTATTCCATACCTACTTCTTCTGATTTTTTCCAGTTAGTACAGGCCTCTTCTTTATTGTCAAGTTTGTACTCTGCAATTCCTAGATTGAAGTAAGCTAATTTCAAGTCATCATGCCTGAAATAGATAGCTTTTCTAAAGTCTACTCTTGCCTTTGCATACTCTTGTAGCTGAATGTAAAAGAATCCTCTATCAAAATAGTAGACTGGATTATCTGCCTCTATATCAATGGCTTTCGAATAGTCATTAGCAGCTAAACTGAATTCAGATTGCCTTGCATAACACTCTCCTCTTATCACGTATGCTTCTGCATCCTTCTCGTTAGAAAGAAGATAAACATTCAGATCCTGAATGGCTTTATTGTTATTGCCATACTCATAATGATACTTACCTCTGAGGAAATATGCCTCCATAAAAGTAGGAAGCATCTTGATTCCTTCATCCAAATCTGAAATACACCCGTTTGTATCCTTACTTAGGTATTTCACTCTAGCTCTTTGGATAAGCTCACTAGGAGTCTTTGCATCCAAAGTGACAATCTTCTCCATATCTGCAAACGCCTTCTGGTGTTCAGAAAAATTCACAAGTATGTCCAACCTAGAAAAATAGCCATTGATATCATTTGGATTAAGGAGGATATACATATTAAGATCATTCAGAGCTTTTTGAGGCTCTTCTATTGCTAGATACACAAAAGCACGATTATAAAAAGCATCACTTACCCCTGGGTCTATTGAGATACACTTTGTCAAATCTTTCAAAGCCAACTTAAACTGACCAAGCTGAGCAAACACGCTACCTCTACCCCAATATGCTTCGGCCATATCCGAATTATGCACTAACGCAGAATCAAAATCCTTGATAGCTCCTAATGTATTGCCTTCTTCAAATTTATCAATACCCGAATTGTACCAACTTAGTGCATCTTGTGCCTGTACCGCACAAGCACTAATTATTAAAAATATACTTAAAACGAATTTCATTTTATACTGTTGCAATGATATAATTACATTACGCAAGGATTATGCCTTTGTTTCCACAACAAATAATTTTTAGCTATATAAATGAACATACTGGATAAAAAAGAAAACAAACTCTTCCTAATTCTTGGTGGATTTTTCATCGCCAATGCTCTCATTGCAGAATTTATAGGAGTAAAGATATTTAGTCTAGAAAGAAGTTTTGGATTCTCTCCTCTCAACTACGACCTTCTTGGTACAGAAATGAGTTTCAATCTCACTGCCGGCGTAGTTATGTGGCCTGTGGTCTTTGTGATGACAGACATTATCAATGAGTATTTCGGCAAGCGTGGCGTAAAATTCCTTTCTTACTTGACCGTATGTATCATCCTGTTTGCATTTGGAATAGTGTATTGGGCTATACAATTAGCTCCAGCAGAATGGTGGGTGGAAAGTGCTCAAGCCGATGGAATTCCAAATTTTCAAGTAGCATTCGCCAAAATTTTTGGACAAGGATTATGGATTATTTTAGGTTCATTGGTGGCTTTTTTAGTTGGGCAACTTATAGATGTATTGGTTTTTCAAAAACTAAAGAGTATCACAGGAGAAGGCAAAATATGGCTGAGAGCTACTGGCAGTACACTTATAAGTCAGTTTATTGACAGCTTCGTAGTCCTTGTAATTGCCTTCAAACTAGGAGCTGATTGGAGCTGGGCATTAGTAATAGCTGTTGGACTAAACAACTACTTTTACAAATTTGCGGTTGCCATATTGCTTACTCCCGTTATATATCTAGCACATCATCTTATTGACAACTATTTAGGAACTTCGTTGGCAAAAAGGCTAAAGCAAAAAGCAAGTGTATAGCTTTACTGTTTCACCCATCGGACAATGACTGGCACCCCAGAATCATCTGTCAATCGAAGCAAGTAAACCCCTGAAGTAAGGTCTGATACATCGATTATAGTTTGACCCGCGATAGCAGAAACTTCCATCACTTTCTGACCACTGATATCGAAAATAGCACCATTATAGCCATCCTTAGTAGAAATTGTAAGAATCTTGCTTGCAGGATTAGGGTACACCTTAACTGAACCGTTACTATTAACGGTACTGACACTTGTATTTGATTTTTTATCCTCAGCCTGGTTAAAACCTTCTGTAATCACAATACTAGACCTAGAATACTCCGTAACAGCTACCTCTCCAACCGTATATTCCAGCAACATAGAAGAATTTGACACTAGCTTACCTCCAGAAGAGACTACCGATCTGTCAATTGTTTGACCAAAAGTGGTCAAAGAAATTGCGGCAAATAGAATTATTACATTTAATCTCATCTTACTATTGCTTAGCTTCTAAATCGCTGATTCGTTTTTCCAACTGCTCAATTAACTCTTGCTGTTCTTTCAATGCTTGAGTCAATACTGGAATAAGTCCAGTATAATTTACTGCCTTATACGTGATTTTTTCATCAGATTTAAACTTCTTTGGCTGAACTTGTTCCTTCACCAAATTAGGAAGCACTTCTTCTAATTCTTGTGCTACAAAACCAAACTGAAGACCTTCAGAAAGATTCAAATAACCCGCTTCTCCGTCCTGCTTATAGTAATAAGATTTAGGTTCTAGTCGTTTCAAAAGGCTCGTTGCATTATTCAAAGAGCTAATGTCATACTTTAGTTTTCTATCCGACACATTCGTCAATGTCCCTGTATAATTCACATCTCCAACAAAGTAACCCGCGTATGAAGTCGTCGCACTGTCTCCTACCGCATATACACCTACATTTGTACTAGTATTTGTTCTATTAGAGATTGCATAAACACCAAAATTAAATGTACTCGTTGCTTTCACGGTTGAGAAAGTACCTATAGATTGTGAAGTCGCTCCATCATTTGTTTGATTCCATGCACCTAAGTTATAACCACCGGGGCCAAGAGATTGTGACCATGTCCCAATATTTTCTCCTGTGGATGCAGTAGATGAGCCTCCTACCGCATTCAGAGCTGCAACATTCGAGAAGCCTCCCTGACCTATTACTACATTTCGAGAAGCTTCGTATCTAGCAGCAGTACCTGTTCCGCCATACAAATAATGATCTGCTAAGATTGTAGTACCGGCCGTAGATGAAGTCAAACTATCTCTAACGTGCAATCTGCTATTTGGAGAGCTTATATTAATCCCAACATTGCCCGTAGCGGATGTATAATAAATATCTGAACCGCTAGCAGTCCAAATTGAAGATCCTCCACCTCCACCAGAGAGCGTAGTATAATTCCAATTCGTTCCATCATACTGCAATACTTGATTTGTATTCGGTGCTCCAGTGGTCAGTGCTATTCCGTTCAATTTACTGGCATTCCACATAGCTATATCTGCGTTTGCATCTATAGTGTCTCCTGTCATAGTTAATCCATTTCTTGCAACAAGTTCTTTCTGATCTTGAGAGACCCATTCTGTTCCGTCCCATACCAGGATCTGGTCTAAAATTGGGTTGTCTATGTTCACTGGATATCCACTAATCTTATTAGCATTCCAGTACGCACTATCTCCTAAAGCCACAATTTTACCATCGTCTAAGATGATTCCGTGTCCTTCTCCTAATTGAGTATCCTCATCATCTTGTGGTTTCCACTCTGTCCCGTCCCACTTAATCACTTGCCCTAGAGTTGGCACATCAAAAGACAAAGGCTGTCCTTGAAGTTTATTTGCATTCCATATAGAATAATCATTTTTGGCACTTATCTCACCATTGTCAATACCTATTCCAGTACCTGCAGACACATCCGAAGACGGAGCCCAAGAAGACCCATCCCATTTTAGCACATTCCCTGTTGCTACTCCTTCGCTATTCACGTCAGATAAGTCTGCCGTGCTTAAATCCAAATTAGTGATGCTATTTGCAGTTTCTGCAGTCTTACTATGTAAAGCATAAGGCACAGATTGCAACTGGATCGTACCCATCACGGCATATCCACTACCTTGATCTATTTCTATCTTTAGGTGATGAGCCTTACTACCCCAATCCAAGGTAGAAAAATCATCACTAGAAGAACCCTCGCCTATCACAATATTGAAATGTCCATAATCACTTGTAGTCACGACATGTGTTTCCTCATAAGCAATGCTAGAGGCACTAGATCCCGTGAGTATTACGGCTTTTACTGTAATTGATTTGTTCTTCATTAAGTCACCGTCAGTCGTGCGGGCAACAGCCTGATAATTAAAACCTTCTGGTGCTTGTGCATAACCAGAAAATGAAAAAAGGCATAAAGTTAAGACTAAGAGTTTGGTAATAAATTTCATATTCTATCTAAAATATTGGTACGGTCTGCAATATAAATAAGCACTGCCATTTACAATTGTCATAAAATCACTATTCGACGGAATCGACCCTAAACTGTAATCAATCTATTTGAAAAAAAATGAA
>JBMYYN010000181.1:0-4885 GCA_049609445.1 Bacteroidia bacterium
CAAAATCTTTCCTAAAAGTATATTTTACTCCATTTTCAATAGCTTCAAGTCTAGCTGATTTTTCCTCATCATTAGATTTAGGCATACGTATAGCATCAATAATGGCATTGAAAGATCGAGTGTCCTCATCTACCAGAAACAACAGTTCCTTCTTAATCTCTTGACCTTTTACGGCCCATTCTGAGAAGTGATCTAGTTTCTCCTCCCAACCAGGCTTATTCGCTGATAGATTGGATACCATAGTACCTAAAGATACTCCAAGAGCACCTACATATGCAGATATACTTCCACCGCCTGGAGCCATACTTTCCGAAGCAGTCTCGTTAGCTAATTCTTTGGCGGTAAGGTTTATTAGTCTTTCATTTTCTAAAGAGTTAAGTTGGTATTCAATTATTTTTTTAGCAGGATCAAAAGGAGCTAATTCGTCAAGACCTAACGATTTGACAGCTATATGAATCAGTTCTGCGTCATCCACTCCAATAGATCGACCTTGCTTTTGAAGGTAGTGCTTACCAGCATCTAGCATAGCTTGAAGAGGGATGAGTCCTACGAGCTCACTACCTGTAATACGTACGCCTCTCTCAATGCAACTTTTTTGTACTTCATCAAAAAACGTATGGATAGGAGTGATATTGAAATTAGTCAAATTGGCACTTACTTGAGCTACATCGTATTCATCTATAAACCAACCTACGGCTTGTACCGCTTTACATGATCCCGGGATTCTAATGCTTTCTCCATTTTCATCTTTTAATATTTTTCCATTGTAAGGGTTTCCTTCTCGCTTGACACGACCAGTTTCTCTTACGTCAAAAGCTATTCTATTCGCAATACGAGTTGATTTTGTGTTTAAATTGACATTATACGCTATAAGAAAGTCTCTAGCTCCTATAGTAGTAGCCCCACTCCGCTCATTGTAAACTGCATCACCAAAATCAGGTTTCCATTCTGGTAATTTTATTTTTTCAAAAAATCCTTCATATTCTCCTGCACGTATTACTGAAAGAATATTTCTAGCTGTATTCGGCTGTGAAGCACCATATAGGTATGTAGGAATAGAAGTTGTTTCACCTACTTTCTTGGCTAGTTTGACAGCCCATTGAGAGGTTTCTTCCATAGATATATTGGCAACAGGAATGAAAGGACAAACATCAGTTGCTCCCATTCGAGCGTGCTCACCTGTATGCTTACTCATATCTATAAGCTCGCCAGCTTTTACAATAGCTTTATAAGCAGCGTCTACAACAGCCTGAGGTGTACCCACGAAGGTTACCACAGTACGGTTGGTAGCTGCACCAGGGTCCACGTCTAGCAATTTAACACCATCTACACTTTCTATCTCGTTAGTGATCTGCTTGATGATACTGAGGTCTCGTCCTTCGCTAAAATTAGGAACACATTCTATTAGTGGTTGATTCATTTTTGATATTGTATAAGTGGCGACAAAAATAGAATTCACAGGAAATAAATAGCACTATCACAGGATACAAAATATATTTGCTCTTGAAAGTGAGGTACGCAATAGAACTGTCATACAAGGGGACGAGATATAGAGGATGGCAATCTCAAAAAAACAGTACAACGATTCAAGAACAAATCGAAGAACAGTTTCAAAGACTTTTTCAGAAGAAAACAAATATCTTGGGATGTGGTAGGACTGATGCTGAAGTTCATGCAACTCATTTTATTGGCCATTTTGATGCTGGTGAAGAACTGCCAGAACGATTCATATTTAGAATGAATCAAATGCTTCCTAAAGATATAGCAATACATGATGTTTTTCCTGTAACGGATAATTTTCATGCTCGCTTTTCAGCTAAGTATAGGAAGTACATTTATAAAACTACATTTAAAAAGAATGCTTTTAGACAAGATGAGGTTTTGTTTTTATTCAAAAAGCCTGATTTAGATTTGATGAACAAAGCTTGTCAAGTTTTGTTGTTAAATGATGACTTTGCTGCATTTAGTAAAAAAGGAGATACCGCTACTACACTTTGTGATCTGATGGAAGCGGAATGGAAGGAAATAGACGGGATGTATGAGTTTCATGTGAAAGCAAATCGTTTTTTAAGAAACATGGTTAGAGCTTTAGTAGGAACACTTCTAGAAGTAGGCTATGGAAATTTGCCTATAGAAGAACTCGATGCTATTATAGCGAGTAAAGATAGAAGTAGAAGCGGTAAAAGTGTTGCGGCAAAGGGATTATACCTTGCAGAAATAGGTTATAACTGGAATGAGTTCAGAAAGTAAAAAAGGCGGAGCATCTTTAGATTTTAAGATTATAGCTAGAATCATTAAACTTTCGAAACCTCATCGAAAGTTGTTGTGGACGGCGATTTTTCTGACATTTCTTCTGACTATTTTAGCTCCTATAAGGCCTATGCTCGTGCAGTACACTTTGGATACGCACGTGGCTAGTAAGAATTCAGAGGGCATTTTATTATTTTCCATTTACATTTTAGTTCACCTTATTTTACATAGCACCTCGATTTTTGCTCATACTTATGTGACTAACTTACTAGGTCAAAGTGTGATTCTTGATTTGAGAATGAAGGTGTATAATCACATATTATCATTGAACAGTTCATTTTTTGATAGAAGCAAAATAGGAATGTTGGTGACAAGATCAGTTTCTGATGTGGAGACCGTCTCTACATTTTTCTCACAAGGTTTCATTTCTATTCTAGGAGATTTGGCACAGATAGTTACGGTATTGATTATCATGTTTGTGACTAGTTGGAAGCTCACTTTGATCTCATTGGCTGTATTGCCGATACTTTTGATTGCGTCAGAAATGTTTCGTCGCGGAGTGCGTGTGTCATTCCAAAAAGTAAGGGCACAAGTGTCATTGCTCAATTCATTTGTGCAAGAACAAATCGTAGGAATGGAAGTCGTTCAGATTTTCAATAAAGAAGAGCAAGAATTCGAAAAATTTGAGAAGATTAATCGAGGACACTTAGATGCGTTTAAAAAGTCGATATTTCACTATGCTGTATATTTTCCGATTGTAGATATACTTAGCAGTTTGGCTCTTGGTCTTATCATATGGTGGAGTGCTGGTTCTCCACAAGACACTAGTGCTGGTTTGATTACTGCTTTCATTCTATATATAAATTTAATTTTTCGTCCAATACGGTTTATCGCAGATCGGTTCAATACAATGCAGATGGGAGTGGTAAGTAGTGAGAGGATTTTTGAATTGATAGATGATACATCTGATATAGAGAGTAAAGGAACTGTACAGTTAGATAAGCTTAAGGGCGATATTTCCTTTGAAAATGTTTCGTTTTCATATGTAGAAGGTGAGCCTGTACTCAAGGATGTGAGCTTTAGACTAGAAAATGGGAAGAGTCTTGCAATAGTGGGAGCAACAGGAGCAGGGAAGTCTAGCATTATAAGTCTTATAACCAGATTATATAACATTCAGAAAGGAGAGATAAAGATCGATGGTGTAAACATCGTAGATCTTGATTTACATGAACTTCGCAAGCAAGTAGGAGTAGTTCTTCAAGATGTTTTTCTTTTTGCAGGAACTATCAAAGAGAATATCAATGTAAAGAGTAAAGATGTGAGTCAAGGAGATATGATAGCAGCGGCAAAGTCTATAGATGCTCTTGGTTTTATAGAAGGCTTGAACGGTGGATGGGAAAATGAGGTCATGGAACGCGGAAATACACTGTCTGTAGGTCAACGTCAATTGCTGTCATTTATAAGAGCAATGGCTACCAATCCAGGTTTACTTATCTTGGATGAGGCTACTTCGAGTGTAGACTCAGAGACCGAAGAATTGATACAAGCGGCTACTGCTAAACTAATGAAGGGTAGAACTTCCATAGTCATAGCTCACAGACTATCAACAGTGCGAGAAGCTGATAGTATTTTGGTCTTGGACAAGGGAAGAGTCGTGGAGCAAGGAAATCACGAAAAATTGCTAAATAAAAAAGGTTTCTATTTTGAACTCTTTCAGAAGCAGTTTGAGCTAGCCTGATAGCATCAGAATCTTTTATAAATATCCACATCATTGGGATAATATATATGTCGTTCTATTTTTGACGCTAGATTACAAAATGGCAAGAGTAGTATCGGGAATCAGACCAACAGGGAAGTTGCACTTAGGCAATTATTTTGGTGCTGTTAAGAATTTTTTAAAGATGCAAGAAGAGCACGACTGTTTCTTTTTTATTGCAGATATACATTCATTGACTACTCATCCTACTCCTGGAGATTTACATAGCAATGTGCATCAGGTTTTGGCAGAGCATTTGGCTATGGGAGTAGATCCAGAAAAATGTGCCTTGTTCGTGCAAAGTGATGTTCCGGCTATAAGCGAACTCTATACCTATATGAATATGAATGCATATATAGGTGAGTTAGAAAGAAGTACCTCTTTCAAGGACAAGATTCGTACACAGAAGAATAACGTTAATGCAGGGTTGTTGACCTATCCCGTTCTAATGGCAGTAGATATTTTAGTTCATCACGCAGAAATGGTGCCCGTTGGAAAAGACCAGCAGCAACACCTTGAAATGACTCGAACATTTGCAAATAGATTTAACCATATGTATGGTACGGACTATTTCAATGAACCTGTAGCGTATAGTGGCTCTGGTGAGCTCGTTAAAGTACCAGGATTAACTGCTCAAGGCAAGATGAGTAAGAGTAGTGGCGATGCTGATACCATTATGTTTGATGAACCAGAAAAAGGACTTCGTAAGAAAATAATGAGAGCTGTGACCGATAATGGTCCGACAGAACCCGGACAGCCAAAGAGCGAAGGTCTTCAAAATTTGTTTGATATCATGGAATTGGTGTCAGACAGAAGTACAATCGAACATTTTGACGAATTGCATGCTAATGCGACAATTCGATATGGAGATTTGAAAAA